>JBJTAQ010000093.1:0-38492 GCA_046090945.1 Pirellula sp. | reverse complement strand
GGATTTCTCTCAACGTATCAACCAGGGTTTCTGGGATGAACGCTCGGACCGATCCGAGCATGCAGGAGATATCAACCAAGCCGTTGCGATTCTCGTCGGTGCATGGCAAGCCGTCGAAGATGAAACTCAGGAGCAGAACCTGCTCTCGATCGCCACACGACAGCTTGCAATGCGCGAAGCAAGCGCAGGCTATTGGGATCGGTTGTCCGATGCACAACTGGAGCTTGAAGCAGGCCAAAAGGAGGCTCTTGCGGCACTTCGGGAGCGATTGAGAGAAGCTCGAAGCGATGAACTTGACCTGCCGCTCCCTGAGGAGCTTGCAATCCAATGGCCATCGCAAGCACTTGTGAGCCTACTGGTGCCTGGTGCCGAATGGATACCTCTCGACGAAAGCATGCCTCAGCCACCAGTCGCGGTTCCGTCGGAGTCGGACCGGCGGGTTGTGTCGGAGATTTCACGGACGGCTGATCTCGCCACGGCTTTACAAAACGACGATTTGAGCGATGTCGGTGCCGATCTGAGCACCGATCAGGAGTATCAATTAGCGCTGCAGAGTTTGCGATCCGATTTGCTTGCCGATCATCGATTTATCGAACAGACAGCATCCATCGCAATATCGATCGCTCAGCGAGCGCACGACGCAGCAATTGCAGATGCCTCTAGAGCTTATCGAGATGCGATGGCTGAGAACAGTTTGGATCTCCGAAGCATTTCTCTCGAAGATTACTCGGAGGTTTATCAGAAATATGTACAGGATCGCGCGGTCGCCGATGAGAGTTTACAGAGCCAACAAAAGCAACTTGAAGCAAAATATCAGGGTGCTCTTCAGCGCCTTAGTGAATCCTATACACAACAGGTTCGCACCGCCGAGCGGAATCTCCAAACCAGCTTAGACCGAGCAGACGGCGAGCTTGCGAGGGTGATGGGAACAGTACCACCACCTAGTTGGAAATCGGCCAACGACGCGCTCTTGCGTCATGCCCGGCAGAGGTTCGATGCTCAACAAGCTTTTGATTGGGAGATACTCCGAATCCGAGTCGAGCAGGCTCCCGAGTCCTATGAGCTGCAGCGGGAGCGCCTGCGGGAATTGGTCGCTTTGCAATCGGAGCACGCCTTGCAAATCGCTCAAATCGAGCACCATCGCGAAACCGCAGTCGCGGAGACTAAACGACAATACAGTCTGCGTCGAGCAGACCTCGCGTATCGTTGGGATACAAACGCTGAATTGCTGGGACACCGATTCGAAATCGCCCAAGCAATTGCATGGGGTGATCTGCAAAGGGCGCTGATCAAGGTTGAACGCGACCGACGAGTCGCAAGCGACACCGCATTGCGGCAATTCGATAGCTCAGTCGCATCCGCTCGGTGCGTTTCCCTGACGCGGTTAAAGAATTTGCTGTCGACACCCGAGTCTGCTGCTGCTCTTGAACGAGCGATCGCTCGTCGAACGTACTTGAATCAAACGGATTCGATCCAGGAGCAGCGCAGCCTGGAAACAGCAGATCATTGGCAGGAAATCGCTGTCGCGAAAAATGTTGCAGAGTCGAACAAGCGTATCGGTGAATTGACCGATGATCATTTGCACCGCCAAGGGCGAATCGAGGCAACAAAGGAGTATCGTTCCGATCATGCTCGCTTGGTCTTGTCGCATGCCAGAGCCGCTGCCGATCTGCGGATGGAATCTATTAAGCAGTCCAAGCAGTCTGAGCTGGATCATCGACTTGCAACTGGCCTCGATGGGATCGCGTATCTCGAAGGAGAAACGTTGATCGCTCAAAACTCCAGGCAACGATTTTTGGATGCCTTGATCTACAAACCACCGACACTCGACGGCTGGATAGGTGGCTGGGGTTGGATCGATGGGAACTTTCTAGGATCTGTTTCAGGATCAGCCGATATCTCCGCTCAGACATCCTTTAAAATCACACTTGATGAATCTATCGATACCGCGAACCTCGTTTATCGATTCGAATCGCAGCGGATTGCTAACGACACAGCCTTGTTCAAAGAGCGAGATCAGATCGAGGCAAATTATCTGAGTCGTATCGATGGATTGATCGTCTCAAGCAGTGCAAGCGAATCGGATTTGTTACGGAGATATCATCTCAAGGTCGCCGATGTAGATCGAATGCTTGCGATTGCCCATGTTGATCGCAGGGCAGAGTTCGAGTTGGAGATCGCGCGGGCTGACAAAAAGTACAAGGTGCGAGCGAACGAACTTGCCTTATTACTCGGGCGATTTGCAACCAGCGGCTGGACTAACTACCAGCAGTCGATGTATCAGATCGACTTTCAGTTATCGAGAAACCGTTGGGATCAGTACCTCCAGGAGATGGAGACTTGGCGGGACTCCGCGCCCGGGCCATGGACCGATTATCTGCTCGAGCAATCAGTGTGGTCGCGCAGTATGGGGATTCAAGAGGCGCAACTATCCCTCGATCGCTCGATCCAATCCTCAAGTCGCCGAGACGCAGATCAGCTCGAGTCAAAGCAGATCGAGCTTCAGAGCGATTCAGCCTCAGCCGAAATCCATCTTCAGTACCTCGAAAATCAACTAGCGGCGTCAGGCGAATTGGCAAGATCGCTGGCTGAAGCCAAGTATCGATTCGCGGTGCAAACCGCAGGAACTAGCCAAATCCCAGAGTTCGGCCCGAATTTCAATCGCCCCTTGGTTGCCAAGCCTACGCTCTTGCCTTTGAGGATTGAACTCGTCGATCGAACTGCACTGGCTGATCGGCAGCTTGCGTCTGCCCAGCTCGAGGCAAGTCTGCAGCAGGCGGATGCTAGGTACAGGCACTCGATGGCGATCCATCAACTCTGGCACGAACTGATCGATAGCAATCTCGATTGGGATCGGTACGCGGAACAAGTCAGAATGATTGATCGGGTCTATTCCGACAAAATAGAAAAGATTCAAAGCGATCACATGCAAGAAAAAAACCTTGCTGACAGCGCTTTGCGCACCGAACGGGCCGAATTGGTCCGATCTATCGCAATGGAACTCGAAACGGCCAAACCCATCGGTGCTCGTTGGGCTTGGTTGGAAGACATGCCAAAGTCTGTCCTTCATGATCAAGCGGAACGATTGCTCGCCCAGGAAATTCAAGCTGCCCAAGATCGTTACATCCAGCGGCTCGGAGAAATTCAGATTACCCGTCAGGATGCGATCTCCCAAAACCGTTATGAACTTGGTAGGAATATTCGCAGGATACAATTTGATGCATTGGAATTTGAAAATTTATGGATGGAACGGGAAGGAAATCTCCAATCCGAATTCGAGGCGATGTATGGGTTGCGGCAGGCTGAGTCCCGAACGAAATATCAAAGAAGGATGATCGAGGATCAAGCACGGGAGCTTGAGGAGATCTATCGAAAGCTTGATCCCCAATCCCGATCGCTACTCAAGCAGCAGTCTCTGGCTATCGCGCAACGGGAATCAAGTATTCGAGAGGCGTTGGTTTGGAAGGAACTCTCTGGGGCGACCCATCAAAGAGCCTTCCAAGCGGAGTCGAATAATCGTCATCGACAAATCAGCAATCAAATCCACGATCTTCAGGAGCAATTCGAGAACGAAACCGCCGAAATCGATCGAGCGGCTAGGATCGAGCAAGCTCGCCATCATGCGGAATGGATGATCAGCTCCCAGGAGCTGATGCATGCTTATCAAAAGGCTGAAGCGATTCTCAAGTCTCAGTACGACCTTCAATCAGCCGATGCACTTGCCGACCTCAACCGACAACTCTCCGAGCAGCACCAAAAGATGGCCGAGCAAGTCGGAGAGATTTGGAAATCCTACTACCTTCAAATCCACTCGGCCCCTGGGCCCGCCCTGTCAATCTTTCGACGCCCCATTGACGAGTGGTTGGGTTTGAAAGTTGGCAGGGACAATCAGACAGGAATATTTTGGCGATATCAACCGCTGCCCAACGATCAACTTGCTGGTTTCACCAATCGCTCACCAAGCGGGGAATTGCAAACAAGATTGGCCGAAATACAAAGCATTTGGAATTCCGTCCAGGATCAACTGCGGGTCGAGTTTGCTCTAGCCATCGGCCAGGCAAGATCGCAGAGAATCGAAGAGCTCTACAAGGCAAGCCAACAGCGAATCCTAGCAACGAATCAAGCCGACGAACTCCTCGCTCGAGCGACGCTCACAACCGAGATCCATGAAAAACGATTGTACGAGAATTCCCAAGCGGAATTTATCCAGCAAAAGGATGAGATCGAGATTAGAAAGGCCGATCAAGACCGAACCGAGGGGATCACATCGACGCTGAAAAGGAACTCGATTGAGCGGGGATATCAGCAGCGTATAGACCGCTCCTGGATCGACTACCAACGGAGCTGGGTTGATGCTCAGGGCCAGTATCATCATGCGATTGCACGGATCGATGCCGATCGATTGCATGAAGCATCAGACCAGGATGCTCGTGCTCAGGCGCTCGCTGCGCATGCGACTGGATATGCTCAATGGATTCTGGATGTGTCGCCTGATTTCACCGCTTGGGTCGTCGCTCGAGCCGCAGCCCAAGCGGATCAATCCCAGCAGGATTTGAAGGCCGCACAGGACCGTGCAATCGCTGAGCGCGTCGCTGAGGAATCCTTTCTCGATCACACCGATCGTATCAAAAGGAAAACTCAGCGCGAGAAATCCGCAGTTGAGTTTGAATTCAGGCTGGAGAAAATGAGCAGGTCCGATACGACCGTTGAGGATCAGCGACGCTTGGATCTCGAGTACCGGCTACTGGTGCATTCTCACGAGTTGGCGTATCTACAAGCGGTCGAGGATGCGGAAACCAAAGCTCAGGTGATGAAAATTCAGGGGCGTACAGGTTTCGAGCAAGCCCGCGAGAAAAGCTTGCTGATGGCAGAGGCAAGATACCTTCAGGCGGTCAGCGATTCTCAAGCCTTGATGGATTGGAAGGATCGAAGCGTTGGGCTAACGCTCGCTGAGAGTCTTCAAAACGCCCAGCAAACGCAACTCCAGAGTCTCCGCTTGAACCAGCTTGATACGGGTCTAGAACGCAGCGTGTCGCAATTGCGAAAGTCTCTTTCGGATGCCATGGCACAGGCACGCTTCGAATTTCAAATCGACCATGGTTCCACCTCGGGTCGGCTGCAGATGGTCTTTGCCGATGCCTTATGCAATTGGCTCTCTGCGGCCGCCATCGCTAGGATCGACGCAAGAGAGGAACTCAGACAAGTTGTGCTTGGGGATTGGGCAGAGTTTTTATTGCGATTGGCCGAGAGCCAGTCGGAGAGCATTGAGTCCTCGAACGCCGAGGAAAGACGATTGGCAGACTCGCACTATCGAGCGGATATTCGCTACACGGAAAAAATTGCGAGAGCACAACTAGAGCAATCTGAGGCAGTAAGTGTTGCGGAATTCGCGTTCAGAGAATCGGAGATTCAGCAGGATGCGGGGTCCCTGGAAACTGCTAGCCAAGCGATGCTCGACTACATCGCGGAGGTTCAGGCCCCCGCGCTGCGGATGGTCCACCAGATCAACGCGTCCGAGCGGCTCACCTCCAATCAGATCGCTCTTGCGGAGCTGGAGTTTCAAAGGGATTTCGATGTGTACAAGTACCGGCAGCGACTGGAGCAGGCCAAAGAGTTTCATGAGTCGGGATTCGAGTGGATCATTCCGCAGTGGAACCAGGCTCGCCTCGAAGCGTTGGCAGACAAGCGGGCCGCTGAGGCTCAACTCGAACGATCGGATCGACTCTTGCAGATCACTCGGGAATCGCTCTTAGCTCAGCAGATGCGGACGGCTAGGAAGGTACTTATCGACAAGGAGGCAGAGGCTTACCGAGATTCTGAATTGAGCTCGGTAAGTGCCTACGAACAGTATGTTCGTAATGTTTCGGATCTACGGATCGATGCGGCTCATGACATCGACATTGAGCTCGATAGTGCGTGGAGTCAATTCTATCTGGATATTACCCAGGCCAAGGAGTCTCAGGCACAAGCGCAGGCAGCAGCGAGCGAGTTGAAGATCCTCGCGCAAAGCCGACAGCAGGTAGATCATGAGAAGATCCAAGCGGAGCTGCAGCGGGTGGCGGATCAGGGGGGGTGGTTCGCAAGCGATCTTGCAAGACGCACGGTAGCGAACCTCGATTGGAGTGTTGAGCAGGTTCTCATTCAAGCGATACGTCTTTCGGCGAGAAACAATCATGCCGACGCTGGATTTCTGACAATACCCCAAGCCCCGAGTATCCCCCGACCAGCACGAACCAGTGGCGATCGAAGGTACGATTTGGTCTTCAGTCAAACGATGAGTCTGAGCAGTGACGATCCTTTTACTTGGAGAGATACCGGATTCCTGGCCTGGATTCGTTCCCCTCGGGAGCAGTTTTCAGCGCCGTATTGGGCGTTGGATAAGTCCGTCGATCGGATTCGTGAATTGGGGGAGAATTCCAAGTTCCAGGAGTTGGAGTTAGCGGCCGGTTCGTGGGATCCGTTAAGCCATGGGCGCGATTTACCGACGGCCACCAAAACACCAACACAATTGTTGATCCCAGAGTCACCAGCGACCCAACAAGCCTCATCGCGGGTAGATCCTGAGTTGTCGTTCGTTGCCTCCCAATGGCTGGACTTGCATGGCCGGATGCTTCCAGCGTTGCAACGACCCGATCATTCAGACTTGATTTCACCCCGAAATCTGGGTTGGGAATTAAGTCTACCACCGGTGCCAGTACAAACCCCAGTGCAGGAGTCGAGCAAGCGTTTCTTTATCGATGATCAAACGCAGTGGGACGAACTGCTCAGCTATGCAAGCGACAGTTACGGGGCGATTTACGGGAGGAATACAAGTCAGCGAGTGAAGGACTTGCTTGATAAGTACCGCAAGCATGTCGGGAACGATTGCGACGGGTCCCAATCGGATTTGCTACTCAGGTGCTCGACCGCAAGGAGAGTCGCGTATCAGGATCAAGTGATTGTGCGAGAGGGGATCGTATACTGGCAATATGCGATCGGCATCGAGCCGAGTCGCATCGAGGGGAATCCAGTGATCCAGACCTCAGAGATCCCACTTGGTCAGCTCGATCGATTCGGATGGATTTATTTGCCCAGTGGGAAGCGAGTGCTCTACAGCGCGCTGAGGAAATGGTCAGACGAGCTGATTCTCGGAAGTTCCGATCAGATCAGCACACTGATCGATGGGTTGATCTCTCCGTTCACGATCGATATCCAATCCAAGCAGTATGGGATTTTTATCGGTGGCACAGGGATGCACGTTCATAAAATCGGCAACGTCGAACGACTCTACAATCTCTACCAAGGGAGCAAATTCTACTATGGTGGTGTTGGTAATCCGACCGAGTATGATTCGGATTGGTATCTCCATGCAGACAACGGTGCCGGGTACGGTTGGGCAGCGATTCTCGATCGAATCGAAGCGGACATCCTAGCCCATTACCGAGGCCATCAGAAAATTCACATTTTTGGTTGGAGCCGTGGTGCGGCGATGGCTGTCGAATTTTCAAGACGCATGCAAAGGTATCGGATCGATATTGAATTCCTTGGACTATTCGATCCTGTTTATTCGTATGTGCTACCCGGGCAGAGCTCCGAGCTGATCCAATGGTCACCCCAAGGACGATGGGGTAATTACGTCGGATCGGTTCCAGCCAGGAATGTGAAAGCCATCGGAGTGATCTATGCCGCGAATGAAGATCGAAGTTTCTTTCCGGCCACGCAGTTGTATCCCAACGGGATTTCGAAGCTCAAGTTGATGAAGTCCCCAGGTGCGCACGGGGAAATAGGTGGGCACTTTCGAAGCAACCCAATTCTTCAACGATTGAACATGAGGGCCATGATCGAGATGGCGGCTGAGGATGGCCATGTCGAATTCAGATACCAATCGATCGATCCCGATATCGCGCGTATCCTAAGTTCACCGCTTTCCGGAAAACTGCAACTCTTGGGGATTAGCGATCCGCTTGAACAGATGGAAATTCATCAGAAAAGTCTGTTTGCGGCTAAATTGGAAAATTGGATACCGATGACCGACGAGGAGTATTACCGCGCGTTGATCGATTGCACCGTACGCAAGTGGAGACCCGGTCCGTATGGATTCCAGAAAGATCAGTTCAGCGGTCTTCTGGCGTTTTCCCTAGAAGTTGCCAATGAATTGGCACCCGCCGGTAGCGGAATCGCGATACTGAGGGACGGGTTGATTCAGCAGTCGCCCTACACGCATTACCCAAGACGACTTGCGTGGTGCACGCTCGAATTGTGGGACGTGGGCTTTCTGGAACAAGAGCCTGGAAGGAACCGCTTGACCGAACGACAGAAGGAAACGATCCGACTTTTCTACCACTTGCGCATCGACCCAGCCACCGGAAACTGGATCCGCCCGATTCCTTGACCTGACTACGCTATGACGGCTAATGAAAATTGGACTCACCCCTGTTTGCGAAGCCACAGTTCAAGGACCAGAAGGTTCCAGAGTCGATAGCATTGGTTGACGCGGCCTTGCATGTGCTGGTCAACCAGTTGCCGGACTGCTTCCGGTCGGAAAAACCGGTGGCAGCGGGCATCGGATCCAAGCAGTGCATCGATCGTACGTTCTTTGAGAGAGGTACGGAACCATTTGGCGATGGGGATACCGAAGCCCATTTTAGGTCTCGTCCAAATTTCCGCTGGCAGATCGTCCTTGAACGTCTCGCGCAGCAGCCACTTGCCTTGTCCGCGGTGCATTTTGAGATGCAGCGGCAGGCTCATCGCCCATTCAACCAGAGTGTAATCGAGGAAGGGCTGACGAGCTTCGAGCGAGTGTCGCATCGATGCCATATCGACCTTGGTCATTAGATCGCATGGGACATAGGTTTGCAGATCTGCAGCCATGGCGCAGCTCATCGGATCTCGCTTCTTAGGGTTCGCCTTCGACCAAGCTTGATTGAGAAATGTGAATGGATCTTGATCGGGTAAGGATTCGATGAAGGAGTCTTGGAATAGTTGAACTCGCGCAGCTTCGCTGAATATCTGAATCCAATTCATGTAGCGTAGGGGTGCGGGCTGTCCGAGCGCTTCACAAAACCTACGAATGCGTCGTAGCAGCGATCGGCGCGCGTTGGAGTCGGGTAGACTTCGGATGAGTCTCGAGCGGGAAAGCCAACCGACAGGAAGCCAGTGTTGGAGTTGTTCGCTCAGTTGCAGCGCGCGGTACCGATCGTATCCACCAAAGAGTTCGTCGCCACCGTCACCGCTGAGCGCGACGGTGACGGATTTCCGAGTTAATTCGCACAGGTACCAAGTTGGCACGGCGCTTGAATCGCTAAAGGGTTCATCGTAGTGATCGACGAGAGCATCGAGAATACCCACCGCGTCAGGCTGCACTTCAAATCGCTGGTGCTCGGTTCCAAGCTGTTTGGCAACAGAAGCTGCATACTGGGTCTCATCAAAGTCGGCTTCGGAGAAGCCGATCGCAAAAGTGCGAAGAGGAGTTTGAAGCATTTTTTGTGCGATCGCGCAGACCAACGACGAGTCGATTCCCCCGGAAAGAAATGCTCCCAGAGGAACATCGCTTCGCAAGCGACGCTCGACGGCGGCCGTCAACCGTTGCCTGAGCTCCGATTTCGCCTGCTGGAGGCTCATGGGGGCCTCATGGGACCAGTCGATATCCCAGTATGGTTGGATCTCAAGGCGACCATTCTCGAGGATCAAGAAGTGACCCGGTGGGAGTTTGTGGACTCCCTTGTAGATCGTCATCGGATGAGGGATGTACTGGTAGGTCAGATACGCATCGATCGCGTTGTAGTCGATCTCTTGTGGAAAACCCGATACTCGACGAAGCGCTTTGAGTTCGCTGGCAAAAAATAATCGGTCTGTATCGTGCCAGTAGAATAAAGGTTTTTTGCCGAGTCGATCGCGGGCGAGTATCAATCGGTCTTTGGTGGAATCCCAGATCGCGATGGCGAACATGCCGTTGAAGTGCTTGAAGCAATCGGTTCCGAGGTCCTCGTACAAATGGACGATGGTTTCGGTGTCGCTCTGAGAAGCGAAACGATGTCCGGAAGCTTCGAGGCGATGCCTCAGTTCGCGATAATTGTATATCTCGCCGTTGAAGACCAATCGTATCGATTGATCCTCGTTCGACATAGGTTGACGACCGGTATCCAAATCGATGATGGCAAGACGTCGGAATCCAAGCGCGACACCGGAATTCCAGGTTGGGTTTGCCAGGAAGTTCGCTTGTTGGCTAGGAGGGGAGAGCCAGAGGCCTTCATCATCAGGACCGCGATGCAGGATCGAATCGGTCATCGCGCGGAGCTGATCTAAAGACAAACCGGTTGCTTGTGCGGACCATACTCCACCTGCAATACCGCACATAGTTAGTTGTCCTTAGGAGAATACAAGGGTGACGCGTTCGTTCGCAAACGCCTTGTATTGTAATCGACTACTTTTTGGTCGTCTCAGGACTCTTGTTCTCGGCGGGGAAAACCGGCACATAGGGGATCGAGCGGGCGGTCCGCCAGGCTTGAGGTTGCCGCGAAGGATTGCTTGGTTCAGTCCCGATGTTGCTGGAGGCAAAGGGTACTGGATCGCTCTTTTTCAGCAGAGCGATCTGACGCCGGATGTTCGATAGATCCTCTTGGATTGCATCCCAGTCCTCTTTCGAGGCTGTTAAGCTTTGGCATCGCTTGTCTTGAGCCAAGTCGGTAGTACTCATCGATGGGTCCACTGCCGTGTGCGCCAACTGACGGGCTTCTAAAACTGCCAATTGCGTTTGAAGCTGTTGATTGTGTTGCAACAGCAGTTCATAGCGTTGGGCGTACATCGCCCGCTCGGCAGCAAGCTGCTCGGTCATCTCCAAACGAATTGTGTTTTGAGCATGAGCGACCATGTAGGCCACAAGGGTGCTGGCAGGCACCGAGACCTGCACCTGAGCCAGTGATCCAAAGAGATCCTCCGACGGATCGTTTCGCAAGCCCATGTCCTGAGCGACGAAGCCCTGCGAATAGGGTCCACCGTCGATCTGAAGTTCGAGGATCGAAGTTTCTTGATCGGTGTTTTGCAGCGCGAACGGGAAACTCGGAGGGATGGGAGGAGCCACAGGAGCCTCGCTGATCGGCTCTTCTTCTGAGGCTTTTTCAGACGCATGAGGATCATCGCAGGGCTTACCCTCGACGGTCTTGTCGTCGACTTCGTAGCATTTGCCATTGACGCAGATTTTTTGCTGAGACGCTGGGATGACGGCTTGGAGTTCGATCTCAGGTACCACACCATGGATTGCAAGTTTCGCGGTGACTCGGCGAGGATTCTTCATCCAATCGGCGACCCATTGAGCTAGAGTCACGTTGGTTTGCTGACCGGACTCTTTGAGGGTCGCGACATCGGATGTTCTCTTGCTCTTGGTGCTGGGGGTTTCACTTTCGGCATTCTCGGATTGCTCGCAAGCGACCGCTCCCTTTCGCGTGGATGTGTCGGTAGGGGCCGGATGATCGAATGCCAAAAGAGCATTCGATAAGCTGGTATTGGCCCCGAAAACGCATGCGGCGATCGTGCCTGCGAAAACGGTTCGACGAGCTGCACCAACCAAAGTCGCGTTCATGCAAGAGACTCCCATCCTAACGGTGACCCATAAACAATCGTTCCAGAACAATCTTTCCAACTTGATTCAATGAACACTTCAGTCCGTTGGGGAACGTTCCTACCGAGAAGCTTGTAGCAAAACTTGCCCCGTCAATCAAAGATCGATCTGGTTCTTTAAGATGCAAAACGAGTATTCTTCCAACCGATGGCCCACCCCTGCTTGGGGGACATCTCCCATTGCAGGTAAAAATGCTAGCAATTGCTCATTACTAAAGGATAAGCAAAGCGATGCGAAGACTTCGACCGGTTGGAACTGGAAATCAGGAATCGGCCCAAAGACCGACTAATGGTTTAGCGAAAGATCGCCCTACAAGAAAACGCGGACGATGGAAGCGTTGGTTCGCGATTGGCGGTTTGGTGACCGTTGGGGTCTTGGCCGCTGCCCCATCGATTCTTTTGCAGCAGCGATCTTGGTTGGTCGGACAGATCAACAAGCGCTCGGGCTTAGCGCCGATTCAGATCGATTTTGGACCGCTGAGCGGGGGGTGGATTCAACCTTTGAAAGCGCAGGGGATTCGGCTGGTCGATGATCGTGGGACAGAGCTCGTCAAGATCGGTTCGGTGGATACGGAACTGACGTTGCTTTCCCTGATTGCCAACTATCGAAATCTCAGGACGATCACGTTGAGCGATGTAGCGGTGGTGGTCGATGTGCATCCGGGCACAACGAGCTTAGAGGAGGCGATCAAGCCCCTGTTGAACTCGGGCACATCGTCGAGTGCACCCTCGGACTCCTCGACTGCATCGGGTTTTTCAGGGAGGATCCGCATTGCCGAAGCGGTTGTGCAAGCTCGCGATACGGTCGATCAAACCGCTTGGGCTCTACGGGTAAGCGAAGCGGATGTCCCGATCCCAACGGCCGAGCAACCGATCCCTCCGATGACGCTCGTCGGCGATTTGACACAAAACTCTGCCATAGCGGGTCAACCCGGTGCCACGGGTCAATTCACTTTGCGAACCGAGCCGATCGCGCCTGGCATGGCTGCGTTAGCCAACGCGAATTTGCCGTCGTTGCGAATGACAGTTTCGACCAAAGGGTTGCCGTTGCAGTGGATGAGTTTGGTCAAGCGTCGGATGCCTGATCTACCGATCGATCAGCTTGATGGCGAAGCGACGGTGCTGGCAGACGTCGAGTACACCGGCCCTCAGGCTCTGACGGCGTTTGTCAAAACCGCCCAACTCGATCGGCTCAAGATTTCAGCGCCGAGTTTGATCGGACAACGGGGTGCAGGAATCCAGCAAATCCGTCTGACGGGGGATGTAAGTCTTTTCCAAAATCGCATCAGCACGAACAGTTCCAAGCTTGAATGCGATTTCGGAACGGTCGTATCGAAGGCCAACATCGCGATCCCGTCGAAGTTGCCTGCGTGGAATCGCCCTTGGCTCGATGACTCCGAATTCGAGATTCAAGGTATTGTGGATCTACCGAGGCTCGCGGCCGTCGCGCCGGATCTGGTGAAAACCCAGGATGACGTGACTTTGCTACAAGGCAATGCAACCCTGAGTCTATCGCAAAGCTTATCTCAAAATCGAACTGCGACTCTTGCCAGTCCAGTAAGCCCAACAAGTTCAACCGATGCGATTCCCTCGAGCAGCTATCAGATCAAGCTTGGGAATCTCGAAGCCAACATGCAGGGCAAACGCATCGCATGGCAAGAAGCCTTGTCGGCAGGGTTGGACGTTTCAGGCAATGCGCAAGGGATTCCGAGTTTGAAACTGTTCTGCAACTCCGAATTCTGCCACGTCGAGGGAGCCGGCGATCTGCTCGATGGACGCCTGACGGCTCAGGTTGATCTGGACAAAATGGAGCAGAGGTTATCCGAGTGGTTTGTTTTGCCGCTTGAGAGCTTGACCGGATCGGCTCAAGCTGCCGTAGCCTGGAAGCTAAACGAGGGGAATCGGCTCGCGGCCAGCGGATCGCTCAGGACGACGCCTCTGCGCATCGTTCATCCGAACGGTAGACTCGAAGAGCCAGCTTGGGATGGCGAGTTCAGCACCGTTGCGCAACTCGATGGCATGACGATTCTTCAACTGGATCGAATCCAGGCGATTTTGCGATCCGAACAGGAGTCTTTGCAGTTCCAGGTCTTGGAACCTATGGCGATTTCAGCGACGCCTTCGGGATTGAGCCAAGGTCCCGCGCCGATGCTCTTGAAGCTCAGTGGCGATATGGAGAGATGGCAACGAAGAGGCCAATTGTTCGCTGGAATAGATCCTGGGGTTCTGGTCGCTGGTAAAATCTCATTGGATGTCCAAGGGGCCATCGACCATCGACACCTCGAGGTATCGATGGTCGACTGGACTGCCGAACCATTTCAGGTCACCAGCGGCACGACTGCCTTGCAGGAATCCCGCATGGTCGGGAAATTTCAAGGCAAATTCGACAGCAGCAACTTGGCTAATTTGCAGGTCGATAACTTGCTGGTGCGAGCCGACTCGTTTGCAATCCAGGCTCAAGATCAAGCCGTTGGGGGTTCGGGAAGTCGCAAGGGGCAGGCTGCGTTTCGCGTCGATCCAAGCCGCTTGATCGCTTCGATGCAGACGGGGCCGGTTCCCAGCGCGGGCTCGGCTGCCGGCAACAGTTTACCGATGAGACTTACCGGAGATGTCACAGGCCAGATGGATTGGACGCTCGACACGTCGAACATCCAGTGGCATTTAGTGACCCAAGCTCGGGAATTGAAAGCCGTCCAGCCATCGCTTCAGCCTCGCAATCCGAATCAGCTTGTCAGTACCGGAGCGCTTGCTCCTAACGAGAGTATCTTGTGGGAGGAGCCCCAAGCAATCGTCACCTTGGACGGATCGTACAAGTTTGCCGATGGGCAGTTGCAGCTACCTCAGGTGCTCCTCCAGACCGAGTGGCTAGCTTACGGGGGTGCCACCCAAGTGACTCAGCAAGGGGAGGTGACGATTGTGCAAACGCAGGGAAGTATTACTTACGATGCGGCTAGGGCTGCCGAGAAGCTCAGACCCTACACCGGAGGCATGCTTGCCGCGACTGGCCAAAAAACACAGCCCCTCGAGGTCACTTGGGTCAACGCACCGAACCATAAATGGACCGAAGCTCTTACGGCCAAGTCGAGTATCGGTTGGGATAGTGCCAATGTCGTAGGTATCGATATCGGTGGAGCCGATATTCCGCTGGTGATTGATAACGGTCGATTTGTGTCCAAAGCAGAGTTTCCTGTTTCGCAAGGTGTTCTGCGATGGAATCTCGATGGCGAACTAGTTGCCGAGCCGATGGTCATACGACAAACTCAGCAAAGGATCATTGAGAATGTTGCGATCACTCGGCAGATGTGCCAAGGGTGGCTGAAGTATGTCACGCCGCTACTGGCCGATGTGACGAGTGTGCAAGGCAACCTCACCTTGGATATCGATCGGGCCGAGATCTATCCTACCGAGTCGTTCCGTCAGACGATCGAAGGCCGATTGTATGTCCACGGGGCCAACGTCGGCCCAGGTCCGCTTGCGGATCAAATCCTGGCGCTGGTGACCCAAGTCCGCAATCTGCGTCGGGGCGCAGGAGCGACCGATGGAGGTGGGCAGCCCACAAGCTGGTTGCAACTGCCCGAGCAGAATATAGCCTTTGCGGTGGATCGCGGACGAGTGATGCACCGAGATATGAAGATCCAAGCCGGGGATGTGCTTTTGACGACCTCAGGATCTGTGGGGCTCGATGGTAGTTTAGAGCTCGTAGCTGGAGTGCCGATACTCAAGGAATGGGTAGATCGAACTCCTGCCTTGCAATCGTTGGCCGGTCAGATGATTCAGATACCGATCCGAGGCACGGTCTCAAGACCCCAGCTCGATAGCAGTGGTATGATTCAGCTTGGCCAGCAACTGGCAACGAGCGCTCTGACTGGAGCTGCTCAAAAGCAGATCGACAAGGGGCTGAACAAACTCTTAGGGCCGTTATCGAACTCCTTGGGTCCTTTGCAAACGGGTGGGACTCAGCTCCCATTGCCGAATCTGCCAGGCATCCCAGGACTGCAGATCCCGGGCTTTGGAAGCAATCCGCCGGCGACTACGCCGCCGCCACCGGCGAGTCCCGCCCCCTGACCGCGTGAATCGGGCTACAGATCTCCTGGCAAGGTAGATCCCCTAGCAAGTCTGAGATAATCGGCGATTCCTAGGAATCCGACCAGACAACCGAACGATGGAGCCGTATTTTTCCGGCTTGCAGGGGGCTTGATAGCTCATGACCAAACCGGATTTCTTGGTTAAAGTAACGTCATTCGTTCCGTTTAACCAAATCATTCGGGAGTCCCGTTATGTCCCTTTCCAAAATCAAGCGCCTGTGGCTTGCAATCGCTATCTCATCGAGTCTTGTTCCAGCCGTCACTCTGAGTGTGACTCATGCCGACGAAGGCATGTGGCTTTTCAACGCCTTGCCTAAAAAGCAACTCGCTTCTAAATATCAATTCGAACCTTCTCAAGCTTGGGTCGATCATGTGATGCTCTCGAGCGTCCGATTCAATTCGGGTGGTTCTGCATCGTTCGTCTCCTCGAACGGACTGGTGCTAACCAACCATCACGTCGCTGCGGATACGTTGTTCAAACTTTCGACCGCTGAGCACAACTACAACGAAGATGGGTTTCTCGCAAAAACCTTTGAAGAAGAAATCCCTGCAACCGACCTTGAACTCAACCAACTCATCAGCATCGAGGATGTGACTGCTAAGGTCAACGAAGCGGTCAAGCCAGATATGGCCCCGGCCGATGCTTTCAAGGCAAGACAAGCCGCGATGGCTCAAATCGAAAAAGAGTCCCTGGACAAGACCGGTCTACGAAGCGATGTCGTGACCCTTTACGGTGGTGGGCGATACCATCTGTATCGCTACAAGAAGTACACCGATGTGAGGCTCGTGTGGGCGCCCGAAGCCGGTTCGGCATTCTTTGGCGGTGACGCAGACAACTTTGAGTATCCCCGCTACTGCCTCGATGTGACGCTCTTCCGAGTCTATGAGGATGGCAAGCCTGCCAAGATCGATCACTTCCTCAAAATGGATCCCAACGGAGCCAAAGACGGCGACTTGGTCTTCGTCTCAGGAAACCCCGGACGCACCCGGCGGATTCTGACCTCCGATGCCGTCGAGTACCAGCGAGATACCGCACTGCCTCGCACGTTGAATATGCTCCGACGTCGAGAGATCGCCTTGCAGCAATACGGTTTAGAAGGTCCTGAGCAGACTCGACGGGGTCGCGATGATCTGTTCGGAGTTCAAAACTCGCGGAAAGCTTACACCGGCATGCTTGCCGGTATCCAAGACCCATCGTTTGTGGAGTCGAAACGCAAAAACGAACAAGAGATATTCAATACGCTCAAGGCTGACCCAAAACTTGCCAGCTTGACCGGGGCCTGGGACACCATCCGCGAGTTGCAAAGCAAGCGTCGCGAAATGGTTCTCAAGTCCGCTTCGCTTCGCACGCAACTCGTGGGTTTCGCCGAGAAGATAGTTCTGATGGCAACCGAAGACACCAAGCCTAGTGCACAGCGACTGCGCGAGTTTCGGGATAGTGCACGGCAATCGCTCGAACAGGAATTGTTCTCAGAAGTTCCCGTCTACGAAGATCTCGAGCGAACGCTACTTGCCGACGAACTCTCGCGTTTGGCAGAAGATCGCGGGGGCAACGACCCGCTGGTTAAAACCGTACTAGCCGGCAAGAGCCCTCGCAATCGAGCGGCCGAAATCATCGCAGGAACCAAACTTTCCAGCGCTGAGGCTCGCAAGGCGCTTGCCAAGCAAGGGCTCGATGGAATCAAGAATTCAACCGACCCGCTAGTCGCCTTGATCCGCGACATGGAACCTGAGTATCGCAAGGTGCGAGAAGCGACCGAGGCGATCGACGAACAAGAACGTCAAGCGTATGCGAAGGTGACCGAGGCCAAGTTTGCTGTTGGTGGTGATTCGGTGTATCCCGATGCAACCTTCACGCTTCGTCTCTCCTACGGTGCCGTTTCGGGTTACGAGAGCAAGGGTAAGCAGATACCCGCCCACACGAAACTCGGTGGGGCGTTCGAACACGAAAAAGTCCACCTGCAAAAGGACCCCTGGGTGCTTCCCAAGAGTTGGCATGCGGCTAAAGACAAAATCAATCCGGACACACCCTTCAATTTCGTTTCGACCTGCGACATCATCGGTGGAAACTCGGGTTCTCCGGTTGTTTCCCGCGATGGTGCCATGGTGGGAATTATCTTTGATGGCAATATCGAAAGCTTGCCCGGAGACTTCTACTATTCGGACAAACAAGCTCGTTCGGTATCGGTCCACATCGCGGGCGTTTTAGAGGCCATGCGAAAGATCTACAACGCGGGCCACCTCGCAGACCAAATGGGGAAATAGTTTGTACTATTTGCAAGCCCTAGCGGCGTTCGTTCTCTGGGGCATTTTCCCTCTGTACTGGAGGTTGCTCAAGCATGTAAAGGATCCGGTGGAGATCATTGGCCATCGGATCGTTTGGTCGTTGCTGACCTTAACGCTGTGCATTAGCCTGCTTGCTCAATGGAAAGAGATTCGCCAGACGCTTGCCGATCGAAAGCGTCTGGCGTTGGCTGCTCTGGCTGCTGTTTTGATCAGTATCAATTGGCTCGTATTTATTTGGGCCGTTCTCAATCAATCGGTGGTCGACGCGAGTTTGGGGTACTTCATGAACCCGCTATTCAGCGTCGTACTGGGCGTTTTGATCTTTCGCGAGAAACTGAATTTGCCTCAGTGGATGGCAGTTGGCATCGCGGCGATCGGACTGGTCTTCAGTTCGCTCGACAGTCAGCGGATCTGGGTCTCGATCGCCTTGGCATCCTCCTTCGCCTTGTACGGAGTGGTCAAGAAACAGACCAAGCTATCGGCGGTTGCTGGACTAGGTTTAGAAACAGCCATCCTCGCGCCGGTAGCCTTGGTGTATCTGGCCAAGGCATGGGCAGAGGAGTCCCAAGGTTATTCGTTCGGGACATTAGGATTGTTGGCGTTGGGTGGACCGATCACGACCGTCCCGCTATTGCTGTTTGCTTCGGCGTCCAAGCGAGTCCCTTTGGTGGCTATGGGTATGCTGCAGTACATCGGTCCGACGATCCAGTTTGGGATCGGCGCGTTTCTTGATCGCGAGCCCGTCGAGCAATGGCGACTGATCGGTTTTCAATGCGTCTGGATCGCTCTTGCCATCTTTAGCGCAACGGCTTGGATCAACACTAGCAAGTCAAAAAACTCGGCATAGAAGTCAAAACCTTCAGCCATTTACGTGCATTCAACTCATGATTTGTTAAAATACAATCAACGGCCAATCTCCTTAATGATTCTTGAGAGGTAAGCCATGAGCAGTGCCGAAGAGCCCAGCCTTGTTACGGTCGAAGATTACTTGGCTAGTGAGGAGTTAGCACCCACCAAAAGCGAGTACATCGATGGTTGGGTTCGCGCGATGACTGGATCAACGAACCGTCACAATCGAGTCGTATTGAACTGCATCGTAAGGCTATTCAATAGGCTCGAAGGTCGCGCTTGCCAGCCGTACAACTCGGATAACAAACTGAGAATCGATCAAGCTCAACGAAAGCGATACTACTATTCTGACGCTCAAGTTGTTTGCGAGTCGACGAACTTACTCTCGGTTTATCAAGAAAATCCTGTGTTGCTGATCGAAGTCCTTTCGCCGTCGACTCGTCGCTGCGATTTGGACGAAAAAATGGATGCATACCTATCGATCCCATCGCTAGAGTGCTATCTGATTCTTGAACAACACCAGCCCATCGCGATTGTTATGAGGCGATCTCAGGGGGGATTTATCCGCGAATGGGTTCAAGGCATCGAGCGCAGCATCGATCTGCCATTTATTGGCTGTTCGCTTGCTATGCGTGATATTTACCAAGGGGTAGAGTTCACGGACAACTGCGTTCAGGAGCCAGATCCTGAGTACGCAGAGCAATAAGCAGTTCTCAGAAGCCCGCAGTCATCAGGAGCTATCGGGGTGCCTAAGGTTTCTTGAGTCTCGGTTTCTTTTTTAGCAGCTCTTGGTATCCCTCGACCGAGAGCGATCCGCTGGCTTCGAGACGTTCGAGTTTTGGGATCGACGCGAGAACATCAATCGAGCGATCTGTCACCTGGGTATTGGTCAGCCATAACTGCTTGAGGGTCGGATGTTTGGCCAGCAGTTCAAGTCCCGCGTCGGTGACTTTGCAACCGCTCAGGTCCAATTCGGTGAGGTTTCGCATCTGGGCGATACTCTTGATCGATGCGTCGGTGATCGCAGTGGATTCCAAGCTCAGTTTTGCAATGTCCCATGGATATGGAGTCGTTTGAGAGAATAGCTCGTCATCCACCTTCGTAAAGCCGACGTCCAGCCATGCGAGTTTCCTCAGGCCTAGCGGCCAGCTTAGGAGCGTTTGGTTTTCGATCGGACATCGCGTCAGAACCAACTCATTGCGGCGAAGTAGACCAGGTCGCCGAGCGTAATTCGTCGCCGGATCTCCAGCCGGGTTCGAACCGGTCAGGAGGTATTGATCGTAGGAAGTCCGAAGGGTCTCGTCATCGATTAGTCCTTTCGCAGCTTGGACGCCGTTGCCTTTGTAGACTTCTTGCAAGTAGTTCAAAAATGTTTCCCGAGTCGCTGGATCTGCATCGAGCCAATAATGAGCCAGTCCACATGCTTGGGAGTACCAAGCGGCTACGTCGGGGTCCGCTCGAAGGTGTTTGCCATCGGCCATCGAGAACTCCTCCCAAGGAATCCAATACTGGTCGCGCAGGCGGCGGAAGCGGCCGGCTTGGAGCCGCGGTGCATCCCATCCGCCGATATCGATGACTCGCACCGCACCGACATATTCCTCGGACCAAGACTCCATGTACAGCGCAGCGGCTTCGACGGCCCAAGCCCCCGCGTCGTTGTCTGGATCGAAGCGGGAATCATCGCTCGAGGTGGCATCAAAGAATTGGTGGGTCAATTCATGCACGAGGGTGGGAAAGGACTTTGGACCATCCCAGTAGAAGAAAGCGATACGATGTTCAGAGCTATAGTAACCGGTCGAGATCGAGATCCGTGGCTCGATGGTCTTCAAGGCTCGAACATAGGCTTCACGATTCCGAAACAGGACGACTCGGAATGCTGGAGACGGTTGTTTGGGAAACTCAAAGCGATCGCCGAAGAGGGATTGCCAGATACTGAAGATCAACTCGCAGGCCTGCGCGACTTCGGTTGTCGGTTTATCCCCTGCCTGCGAGGCGATTGCGAAATGCTCGCTTCGGGCAGATTGATAAGTTCCGGGTCCCCAGCCTAGGAGTGGAAAATTGGCGCTCGAGCGTTTGATTTGAATCGAATTTTCGCTATTGGCTTTCGCGCTGCGAACATCTTCGGGATTGCGATTGACTAGAGACTTGAGAGCCTCTGCATTCACCCCTGCATTGGACGGATCATCGAGGATCGATAACCATTGATCCAACAGTCCTGCGGACTCGAGCGCTTCGGTGAGCTTCTGGCTGCGAAGCTTTCCCCTGGGCGACTCATCGACGACGAGAAATCGGTGGCGGCCCAGTAGGTTTCCCGGTAGATTTCTCGGTGGGTTTGGAGACAGGACCAACTCGAGGAGTTCAGCAAGTCGCTGCGGTGAGGGGGGTTCGGCTAGCGAAGAATCCGCGTCTGGAGTTATGCCACCAGATCGCGAACTTGAATTAGCGAATGTTTCGATCGAGCGAAGTTTAGCCAACCAAGCTTGAGCGGTCGGATCGGCGTCTTGGCCTGCTGCCGTGGTCCAGGTACTGAGTGGACCACAGGCAAGAGCGATCAAGTAGCATAGGAGAGCCAAGTAGCCAGGAGACTTGGAAAGCACGGCAGGCTTAGCGAGGTTTGCGCCAAGGCCGGAAGTAGCCGTATTTTTCGAGGGCCTGGTAAACTTCTTCAAGGGTTTTATCCCCAAAGTTGGTGATACTCAGAAGCGTTTCCGGGCTGGCTTGGAGCAACTGTCGCACGGTGAAAATCCCCTTTTCTTCCAAGCAATTGGTCGTGCGGACTTGGAGTCCAATTTCCGCCGTGCTCAGATCGAGGTTTTCTTGGAGTTGTCGAGCTTTCTCTTCTGCTTGGCTGATAGGAATTCGAGTCATGTTTTTTACCTCCGTGTAAAAACGAGAGACTGAAGTGGGTTGCTGACAAGCCGGTAGTGTAGCGAACAACGAGGTCTCTTCCAAGCATTTTCAGCCGTCGAATGATGTTTTTTCAATGGACTACCATTGCTAGCAAAGCATCGATCATCGATCCGTCCGATCCGACCGATCATCAATCCGATAATGCTCAGCGACTGGGTATTCACCGGTGGTTACTTCTGAGGGAAGTTCAAAGCGGAGTTCACCTTGGGTGGGACTCAGTTCCTGGTAACTGAAGTACTTGGTCATCTGCTTGAGGTCAAAGTAACTCCGCACAGACTCTCTTACCCCCTTGGGTAGGACGAGGCTTTTGGCGATCTGTTCGGGTGATTCCGGATGGCGAGAGTTGCTTTGGAATGCATCGATCAACGCGACTCGCAGCGCAAGGGTGAAATATTTGAGCGATTCGTGCTGGGGCGGCAAGTACATTGATGTCGTCCAGGCGGTCCAGTCGCGATTGTGCTTTTCCTCGTACTCGGTAAACAAGGCCAGGTGAATGCTTGGTAGTCCTGCAATCCCATCTTCGTATCGATCAAAACTCCTGAGCAAACTGGCTCGATTACTTGGAAGCATCCCGGGTATCCGATACGCTTGCTCGTCTTTGGTGAAGCGTTCGAGCCATCCTGCAGCATCCTTGTGGCCGATCAACTGTTCGTCCAATCCTCGATGCAAGAGAAAAACGATAGGCTCGACTGGATGTGTTAGATGGTCGTAGTGTACAAACGCTCGGAAGCGATATAGAGCCTCTAACGCGTGGCGAAAACGTGGCAGGTCCTTGGAACTTAAACATTCAACGCCGTCTAAAAAAACCAAGTCGGCAATTCCTGATTGCCAGGAGTTGTACGGACCAAAATTTATCCAAGGTGATTCGCCCGGCCTTTGTTCGCAATGCTCGTAGATCAAGTCTAAAAGCTCCGTGTTCCTCCCTATGAATTTTCGCAATTCATCCGGTGAACTCGACCAAGCGGTCTGGACCGATTCAGGTGCTTGCGTTGAGGAATTCGCGAACACATCAGGTACTTGCTTCAAAAACTGCAACTGTTCTTCCAAATAAGGGTTTGCCACTTGGGCCATGATGCTTTGCCATCGCTCTAGCAATTCGGCATCTCTCGGAGACTTGTTAACCTTTATCGACTCAGCGATTTGAGTCATGAGCGGTTGTTGATTACTGGCTTCAAGCCGAAGTTGTTTAAGGGTTTGGCCCGCCAGTTGCTCTTGAAAGACCGTGCGGACAGCCATTGTGCAGACTGAGAGCAAGACGATGAGGGTTGCTGCCAGAACTCCAAACATCCACGCAGGAAATAAAAATTGCTTTCTATTCATGATCACTTACCTCGGGTGGAAGTTGTTTTGCGATCGACTCCCAAGCGCCTCTCCAGGCGGATGCTGGGCCTCTCGACCGTAGATTTAGGACTCCATCGACTAGATCAGTTAAACCCCAAAGTGCCCGACGACTGAATTTCCCTATGGGGTGCTGATTTTCGGTCATCGCTTGAACATTCTCGGGGGATAGTTCAAGCAAGCTCCAGAGGTCGCCTACAAGTAAGTCGCGGGCTCGACGAAGTTCGATGCTCGAAGGAATGTATCCATCCCGCTTGGATAACTGAAAATCGGAATCGTTCAACAGATAGCTCATGTTGTAACTTCCCAACTCCATCGATGCATCGCGGTTCGACTTGGAAAATCTTTGACTGGCCCACCACGTTGATGCCAATGCAACTTTGCGAGCTTGATCCCGAGAGCGATCGTCGGACAGAAGTCTGGCCAGGGATGTGTAGACTTCATTACCAAGCCGTCTGGCCGCACCATCTCCGAGGCAGTGCGTCAGCGCTACGAGTTCGATTTTCTCAGCCGAGTCGCAGTCCTCGATCGTGTGCCTAGATCGTAACGCCAACACCCAGTGCGGAATGTTGGCCAGGATTTTCCGGTATTCGGCGAGGATATCCATGGTAGCTTGGGATGGTGATTCGCTTGACGAGCGTTCCATCTGTGTTCGCATTCGGGCCAATTCGGCGATGAGTCCATGCAGGGACAGCGAGTGGTCGAGGAAGTCGTTCATATCAGCCTTGCCATTTTGCTCGATAAGTTGCTGAACGAATGCCCGTCGCGTCTCCTCTGTGGCCGACAATAGGTCTGCGTGATGCTCGACTGAGTCGTTAACCCCTTTGAGGATCGTAGCCGGTCGATTCCTCTTTTCATCGATCCGTAACCCCCGAGTCACGGGAGGATTCGATACGGCCAGTTGGGTCAGATTTGCACGCAATTGCGATGGCATGCTCGGAAGGGTCCAGATCTTCCATAGCCCCGGTATCATCGGAATCACAAGGGCAGCCAACGCGAATCCGCTATGTTGCAAGTGGAATCGCCAGTCGATCCTCCTTTCCATCCAGGGCCGCATCATCCACCAAGTCGCAACGATAGGTATTAAAAACGTCAGCGATAAGAGCCATACAGGTGCCCCCATTCCGATGTTTGCAAAGATGCAGAAGGCTAGGTTCGTGACGAGCACCGCAGGAAGAGTGATCGTGGCTAGGATCGGGCTATTGATGAACTGAGAAACCCACTGCCCGACTGCATACGAGGCTAAACTCGTGGCAAGCAACGCCATCGCATCGATCAGAATCCATGGAGCTTCAAAAGATCTAGCATTGCAGATCATCAAGTAACGCGTTAGAGCGATGCCCATAACGATCACGACGGGAATCCAATGCCGAGTGCACCACAAGACAGTAGGCGACACCCCTCGGTCTGCATAGAATTTGATCCGCTGTTGGGTACCATCGGATTGGAATACCAGGATTCCTAGCAATCCCGAAAGCAGCATCACAGGTAGGAATATCTGTCCAATCCATCGGTCGTGAATCGGTTCGCCAGGGATATGGATCACGGCATCGGAACCGATCAAAAGTGTCACCAGTGCAGCGAAGGCTAACAAACCCCACCAAAGCCAGTTTTGGCGTATCATCTGCCAGAGCATCGAGCTTATCGGCGAAATCGTTGGCCAGAGTGACCAAGCCTCTGCCGCACCTGCTTCTTCTCTAACACCTAGCACGGACCCTAGTCCGAAGCTTGGCCAATCAACCCAATTAGGAGAAGCCACCTTCGTCGGAGCCGATAGCGAGGAAATCACTCGCTGGCTGACTTTCCATCCGTACAAGATAGCGATCAAGCACCCAAGAAAAAGACTCGCAATATAAAGCAAGGCTTCCAACAATCGCTGCTGACTCGAGTCTAAATTACCCTTATCAAGGAATTCAGCAAGTCCATAGGCAAGCAACCAAACCGCAAGCGCGGCAGGGATCAGCATCACAAGGGAGACAATCTGAGACTCAAACCGCCAAGCAAAGGCGATACCCGCCAGGCACAAAAATAGAGAAACCATCAGGTACGAAAGGAGCAACAACCAACCCCCTGAATCGTTCTTGTAAACATCCAACGAGCCGAGGGATAACGGGTTGCCTCCCAAGGTGCTTGCAAAGACCGACCAAGCCACCAAAGCGATCAACCAAAACATCGCCAAGCTCGTGAGGGCAACGACCAGTTTACTCCATGCGATCTGCTGTCCTGAAACCGGAAGCGACCGCAACCAGTGCAGGGATCGCGATTCTTTTTCAGTACCCACCAGGAGTATGCCAACACCCGTGGCGTACATCATCGGCATCGACATAAATAGAAACCAAAAACCTTGGTCGTATTTTAGTCCCCGCGGCGAACTAAACGAAGTGCTGACGAGGATGATCAGCAGGATCCCGAACGCCAAACCCAACACCGTCAGTATCAGTGGCAGGACTTGCCGGAACTCTTTCCAGAGCAGTGCTCTTGTCCAAGACATCCGATTAGAAACAGATGCAGTTGGTTGGCTACTCATGATTTTCCTGCCTCCACCCCGGTTGGACTGTCCGACTCGGAAACCCGTTTGTAGAGACTATGGCCTCGGGTACAAGCGACGATAAGCTCTTCGAGAGTTGCGCTTCTGGACTGCGCCCCGATGCCCCCTGTGGCTTCTTTCCAGTAAGCCGCTGCGGCATCGCCATCCCCTTGGACAATCAACTGCTTTTGCCTCCCTTGGCTGATCTCTGCCAGGATGCGACTCGGCGGTGGCAAATCGGCCAAGGCGATCAGCGGATCGCTCAGCGAAACCGTCACCATTGCAATCGACTCTTTGAGTTCGGCCAACGGACCGACCAGCTGGACCTTGCCCTTGTGCAAGATGGCGATGGTATCTGCCACGCGCTCGATCTCGGAGATCTGATGGCTCGATAGAAAGACGGTGCGACCTGTCGCCGCCACACTGATCATGCTTTCGAGAAACTCACGACGTACGATCGGGTCCAGGCCCGATGTCGGCTCATCGAGAATCAACAACTCCGGGTCATAGGCAAGCGCCAGTGACAAGGCCACCTTCGAACGCTGGCCTTTGCTCAACTGCTTGATCTTGCGCCCCGCAGGCAGATCGTAACGAGCGATGAAGTCTTGGTAACGCTCCTTAAAACCGTCAGGATAAAACGAGGAAGCGAACCAGCCGATCTCCCCGATCGTCATCCAATCGTATAGCGCAGGGGCATCGGAGACATAGCCGATGCGCCTGCGCAGCGCCAATGCTTGGTCGGCAACGGAGGGGTCGAACCCCAGGATCGAGCAAGTCCCTTTCGAGGGTTTTTGAAAGCCGGTCATAATCCGAATGAGCGTTGTCTTGCCCGCTCCATTCTCACCCAGGATCGCCATGACTGTGCCGGGAGCGACCGACAGGTCGATTCCTTGCAGGGCATCGCAACCTCGATAGTGCATCTCCAGCCCTTGGATCTTGATCGCATCGTTCATGTGAGGCCTCCGATGGATTTTTGTTTCGTGATGGTTTCGAAAGTATTAGGTTCAGTTGGGCAAATCGTCCGCTCGTGTCGCTAGCTCTTTACGTAGATTCAAAGTCGTCGGAGGATGCATCGATTGGCGATGCGACGGTTGCAACGTTGCCATCGAGCAGGCCGAGTTGGTCGAGCATCAGACGCCGGACCTCCTTGGTGGATAGTCCGCCGTGAAGAGCTTCGCCAATAGCCGATCGCAAACGCTCTTCGAGCAGCGTTCGACGCGCTCGATCGCAGGCTGCGACGGCGTCCGAACGGATCGCAAGACCCCTCCCTCGGAGAGCTTCGCAGACCCCTTCGGACTGCAGAATTTGGAAGGCTTTGGCGATCGTGTTTGGGTTGATCGCCAATTGCACGCTCAGCGTTCTGACGCTGGGTAAAAGCTGACCTGGGATGAGCACCCCGTCGGCCACGGCAAACTTGACCTGCCGAACAATCTGTTCGTAGATCGCGATGCCGTTACTAGGATCGATCGAGAAAAACATGAAAAAACAGACTCTCTGCTGGTGTACGCTTCTAGTGCACTAGTCTAGTATTACACTAGATCGGTCGAGAGTCAATCTGGAGTTGATGTTTTTCCGACAGGGTTTTCCGTTAAGTTAGGCTCGGTCGCAGAGTTGCTCGGGGTATTTCATTGGCTCTTGAGCAATTTGAGCATGGCTTGGCCCATCGCTTGGCCAACATCCATATACACCTCGGCCTTGCCACCGTAGTGGCCGTTGCCGCTACCGCCTTGTGCCATCGGATGGGTATAGATGGTTGCAACATTCCCCTGGAACTCGGGGTACTTGCCATGAGTACCGTCAACGGCCAGATGGGCATCTAAAACCATCCCGGTCGGTCCCGTTGCGCCGTGAACTGCCTCGCCCAAGGTGCCGCATACAAACTTTGCATCGGGTGCGTTGAATTCCTTGCGCAACGCCTTGATGAATGCTACAAGATTCTTTTCGTAGTGGGTTGCGTGCCCTGCGTTTAGGGAGTCCCTCTCGCCTTGCCAAAAGAAAAACCCCGCGACCCGAAAACCATGCGCACCTGGATAGTGTTTTTCCAGATCATCCATAGCTCTCTTGGCATCAGCGATATCCATATCCCACTGCTTGCCTGCATACCAATCGATCGGCTTGCCATTTTTGTCCAGCCAGGGTGCTGGCTCTGTCTTGAGACCTGCGTCTGGGTCCATGGGCCAGAACTCCGGTCGGTCTTTGTAACCTGCATACACGAGCGTCTGCTCTACCCCAGACTTGTCCTTGGTCGTGTAGAGCGTTCGCTCACTGCCCGGGGGTAGCAAATCCCAGCCCAATGCTCGATTGCCGATGCAGCATTTGAGAATCATCACCGGTGCATCGATTGCCTGACCAAGTGCATGACCGATGCCATACTCCGGACCTAGGTTTCCACCCGAGACGGTCATCCACTCGTTGCGCAGTGGACCTTTGCCGGACATGTATTGCACGTAGCGAAGATCGTTTCGAACGGTCCAAGCACCGGACTCGTCGATGAGGTACGGATACTTCTGCTTGTCCCTTACCGCATGCTCCAAAGAATTCTCGCCTCCCTTAACCTTACCTAGTCCGACCATGTTGGATTGACCGAGCAGGATGAATACTTCGACCGGTTGAGTCATATCGGCCGGCTTGCCATCTGGTCGCTGGATCGACAGCTTGCTTTCCTGTGCTAGCGAAGGGAATGCAGCAAGTCCCAATAGAGCGACGGTCACGAATTTTGCGAGTCTGATCGGCTTGGACTTCCTCACGGTGCGGTGATTCCTTGACTGGAGTATTCTCTCGAGGGCCTCTGGTTCGAGCCCGCGTATGGCCGGCTTATTTCAAAGGAATGCCAGGCTCCTTTTTGCCGTTGGTTGTGAGGATCTGAAAGTGATGAACGCCAGCGGCCAGTGGATGATCGCTGGTCCAAACAATCTTGTTCTCAGGCGTCACCTCGACCATGGATGTACCCGCGTTGGCCCCGTGCGAACCGATGACGGTATTCCCATTGGCCAGTCGCTGCGATCCGCAGGGATCTTTGAACAGTCCACCGACATCCTCATTGGTCACCTTCCAAACCACACGACCCTCGATGTCCATCTCAACAACCTTGTTGCCGTGGGTAAGCGAAGCGAGCGTATGACCATTGTCCAAGCGGATCGCGGTAAATGGCCAGTTCTCTGCAGGCCGTCCACCGAGCGACTCCAAATCGGTCTTGAGCGTTCGCACAATACGTCCCTGGGGCGTGTATTCCTTGATCGCAAATGCTAGAAGATGGGGGACCAGGTAGTTGCCATTTCGCAACTGCCTTGCCATCCGAGTCTGCATGTGCGCATTGTCGGTCTCGGGTTCCAGCGGGATCTGCGATGCGATCGATCCATCGGGAGCAACCTCCAAAAGCCTCGGCTTGGGTCCAAGCTCCGTGACGAGGGTGTTTCCGCTGTACAGACGCTCCGCCGTTCCGATCTCTTTATTCGCAGGATCTAATTGGTAGCTAAACACGATTTGCTTGTTTGGCGTCACTTCCTCGACTCGATTCGAGTAGGCCAGTAGCACGTGTCCATTGGGCAAAACAAACCCGTCTCGAGATCCACCTGAGTATTCCCAAGTCGCATTTCCTTCTTCGGAGATAATCGCAGTCTTGGCTCCCAAAACCAAATACGAATGCTTTGGAGCATCTTGCCCTGTAGCAGTTGGAGTCCCGATCCAACAAGCCAGTGCAAGTACGACGAGAGGGGTCGAGAGGAACTTCATCATGATCCTAGTTTGATCGAGGTCTTTAAAAATCTTTTTCGAACGGAAAAAGGGGCTTACGGCGATTCCGGTAGTTTAACTCGAAAAGATCTGCGCAGGTCGAACCAGGCGTGTTGACTCGCAGAAATGCATCGCAAACCTCACGGTATGCGGCCAGTGGAGCATGGACTCCCTTGGCGACGAGAACGCGGAAGGATCGAGGATCCAGGTCGCACGACGAGAGTTGATTCAAACTGAAGGGAACCATCCGGCGCGATGTCAGCAGAACGGTGATGGGTGCTTCTCGGAGTTCGACCACCACCGAAGGACCTTGGTCAAAGGCCGTGATGCCGCCATGACGAGGCCGATCTTCGGTGAATTTCCCCTCGTGGAAACTCTTGATCGCCACCGCGCATTCCCACGGGGTTCCATGCTGATGGTCGGTCTTTCCGCCGATACACAGACGCAACTCGTCGCCGACGTTATGCTCTTGGCATTCCCGGACGCTCTGAGGATCGTAGATGCAAACAAAGCTTGGACCGATCCGGCGCTGGCTCAGCGATTTGGCGATGCATGTCCCATCGGCAGCCGAACCTCCTCCAACATTGTCCCCCATATCGAGCAAGCAGAATCGCTTGTCGGTTTCAGTCTCCACTCGATCCAGTGCGCGATCGACGGAGATCAATACTCCTTGCATGGAATCCCGCGAGTCCCAGATCGCATCGTAAAGCTCTTTAGCCATCGAGCGAGCCAAGACTGGATCGTTGTCGGTGACGACAAGGACCGCCGATCCCATCTCTTGCACATCGGCATAGGGAAACCCCAGCAGGATCGAATTGCTGATGACTTTAGGGTTCTCAAGCTGCCGATCGGCGATCTGGTAGATTCGTTTCAGATGCGGTTCGTCGGTGCTTTGGCGTTCGATATTGATCACCAGTGGAAGAAACTCTGCGCATAGTGCCGGGATGATTTGATGATCGAGTATTTTCAAAAGTATCTCGGCTGCCTCGAGTCCCCTGGCATGCTGATCCAAATGCGGATTGGTTCGATAAGCGGTCATCGCATCGCAGGCTGCAACCATCTGAGCCGATAGGTTGGCATGGGGATCGAGTGTTGCCACGATCGGCAAGTCTTGGCCGACGAGTTCGCGGACTCGGGATAAAAAATTGCCGTCTGCATCCCGAGCATGCTCGGCAACCGCGGCCCCATGGACCGCGATCAATAGACCATCGAGCGGGAGTATCCTTTCGGTTCGATCGAGCAGATCCTCGACGATCCTCTCAAAAGTATCCTCGGGGATTGCTCCAGCGGGAGTGGCCCTGTAGGCACCGATCGGCACAATCTCCGAGCCGCGAAGGCCTTGGATGAACCCACCGATTTCATGATGACTGCCAGCAAATCGATCGATCAGATCGTCTCCAAAGAGCACGATGTCTTGTGCGAAGCGCTCCGAAGTCGTCGGGGACTCGATGAAGGTGTTTGACTCGTGCAGGAGTGCCAGAATACCGATGCGATGCATGGGATGTCGATTCAAGTAGAAATGAAATAGACGGTGGGAAATCGATCCGAACTAGGGTATTGTATTGCAATTCAAACTGGCAGTTGCGGAGCTGCTGTCGAAAGTGACCACAAATCCGAAGGGTTCTAGGATGTTGATATCGATCGAGCAAATGCGTCAGGAACTCTACTGCGCGGTGGTATGCGATGCGCTGGATCAAGTCGGATTGCACCACCAGTCACCTCGAGTGAGTTTGGCTCGACAGACCGGCAGTGGGCTCCTGGTGGGTCGATGCAAAACGACCCTATGGGCCGACATGTTTCATGCCGATCCGAAACCTTATGAACTCGAACTGCGAGCCGTGGACGCTTGTGAGCCAGGCGATGTGCTGATCGCTGCCGCGGGTGGTTCGATGCGTTCAGGGATTTGGGGAGAGTTGCTCACGACTGCAGCGACCAATCGAGGATGCCTCGGAGCGATCGTCGATGGAGCGATCCGCGATGTCGACAAGATTGCGGCAACCGGTTTTAGTGTTTTCGCTAAAGGCCGTTGCCTGTATGACAGTTTGAACCGTCAACGGGTGATCGACTTGGATATCCCTGTCGAAATCGATGGCGTAGTCTTTTCCCCCGGAGATTTGGTCTTTGCCGATTCCGATGCAGTGGTGGTTGTTCCCAAGCGAGTCGAGCAGGATGTGCTGCGGCTTGCGCTCGAGAAAGTGCACGGAGAGAACAAGGTCCGAGATGCAATTCGCGGGGGAATGAGCGCTGTGGGAGCGTTTGAGAAGTTCGGTATCTTGTAATCACAAGGCTCGACAGGTCACTTAGCGTTCCTGGGCTTCGACGATCAACGTTTTACCTTCGAGAGTGATTTTCAGTCCGGAAGCTTGACCGAGCTTGGCGATGATTTCTTCGAGTGTCGCATCTTTAAACTCGACATCGACTTCCTGTCTGGCCAAGTTGGTTGTCAGGTCCTTGGAGGTCAATTGCAGCCCAAGTTGTTGGGACAGGTTGTCGAGTATTTTTAGGATTTCACCCCGGTATCTGCCTGTAAATTTTTTCTTCGATTCCGGGTTGATCGGTTTCGGTTTGGCGATCGGGGCTAGAGGTTCGACCAATTCACGATGGGATGCTACCGGGGCAAGAACCTCCCAGGCTTCTGTTTTGGAAGTATCGATCGAGGATGCTCGTTCGACTTTGGCATCGGGCCAGCGAGACTTCCAGGCTTGCCAAGCTGTTTTACCGATCTTGGGAATCTCGGTACTGTATTGGAATCGGACGGATGGACCGTTCGGAGCGCTTGCAAGCTGTTTGTAATCCTCCGAGAGCGACTCGATGCTTGGGGACTGTCCTTCAGGCCAACTCAGACGTTGGTCAAAGCCGCACAGCAACAGCGTTGCGATGGCAGCAGGATTGGTAGTATCCAAGCGACCGGCTCTCCAGCGATCGAAATCGCTAACGAGTCTGCTGGAATCGGCAAGATTCGTGAGGCGATATCGCTCGACGAATGCTTTCCATATTTCGCGAGTATCGCTGGCGTCGGTCCACTCAAAGGAGTCTTTCCTTGAGACGCGCAACGAGGGATGGCTCGGTGGATTGTACAGAGACCAGTAAGCCCATTCGATCGATTCCGCGGTCCCTTTGGGGACCAAGGCGATATAACGATCGACTTGTGCGATCTGAGCATCGAGGTGGGCTGCGACGAGCATCAAGAGTTCTCTGTTGGTCTGATCCTTGGGTATCTCGATATCGAGCTCATGATCGCTGGGGATACGACGATCGAGCCAAATGGGGATTTGATCCCGAACGAGCATCGTTTGGATCCAATCCGTAAGGGGTGTTTTCAGTTTGGTGCCCGAGTAGGGAGACCGAGCAAGCAGTTGACTCGATAGCTGGATCGCTTGCGCAGTGCGATACGGATGCATCGATTGAGCTTGGGCAACTCCACAAACGGCAAGCCAGGTCAGCAAGCAGAGCCAAGGAGTTCGAGTGAGGGTCAAAGTCAAGCGCATTGTGGGATCTTTTATTTCTTTTGGTAGATTCGCGCAATCGCGTTGCGATCGTCGCTTGGGTGACTACTCTAAAGGTGTAGTTTGCACGAGCGATCGATTCAACATTCATGAAAACACGACTATCCAAACTGGTTTCATTCTATCGCGATGCATGCGAGCAGGGGGGCTCGTTTGCCGCCGATGGACAGGTTTCAGTCTTTGAAGGAGGCAGGAGTCGTGAGGTTCGCCGAGATTACTCCTTGTCCACCCTCAGGCGGCTGGTTTACTCGAGATCTACTGAAACGCGACAAGCTGCGGTTTGGGCTCTGGGATGGGTAGGGGGAGCATCGGAGTATCAGTTTTTAGGCCCGTGGCTCCGATCCGAGGACCCAAGGCTCCGATTTCAAGCCGATTGTTCCCGAGAGCAGTTGCTTCTCAGGACTCGCACCGACTGGCAGGTTCAATCCGCCGAGCAGATCGAGGCATCGATGGCCGAATCCCATTGGCGATCTGCAAATCGCTTGGTCGATCGTCTGGTGGCTCGGCATGCAGAGCACCCGCAGAGTTGGCTGTTGCGAGCCGCCGTTCGGCTTTGTACTTCTCAGTTACCAGGAGCGATCGAGGATTGCCGCACGCTCTTGTCCTTTGATCCCAACAGCTACCGAGCTTGCGTATTTCTCGGTCAGTGTTATTGGTTTATGCATTGCCAGAGAGTGGCCCAGGAGTGCTTCACCGAGGCGATGAGAATCTATCCTGATTGCACCGTTACGGTTGGCTGAGTCCGTCTGCTGGTAGACTGGGTGTGTCAGGAGGAAGCGATTTGTGAACTGCACGCTTCGTCGGCTGATGAGTACAATATGGGATCGTGACTACGACCGTTGTGACCATTCGCAGGAAGCCTTGAAACTATGATCCGTCTCCTCGCACTGGCATGCCTTATGGTTCCGAGTGGACTTTTGTTAGCTCAGGAAGTCTCGACGCGTCGATTGCAAACCCGTGATGGAGAGATCGAGCTTTTTCTCAATTCGCAGACGCTGTCCCAAGCGATTGCGATCAACAAGGGTGGTTCCATTCTTGGGACTCGTGAGATCCCCGACCAAGCTGGTGGGCAATTGATCCCGGTCCCTTTTTATTCCGGTAAGTATGGGACAAAGGATATTCCGACACCGAGTACTTTTTCGAACATTGAACCTATCGGTATCTGCGATTCAGAAATGGTGATCGCTTATGCGACTCGACCTGCTGGAAACAAGGATGGGTCGTTGGCGGGTGTGCTGTGGGATCCGCAGAGCAACGCAATCACCCTATTGCCCAAAGCGCCCGGTGATGTCGTGAATCAGCCTCAAGCGATAACACCTGACGGGCACAGGATCACCGGATACACCACCGGTCCGGGCCGTTTGCGACCTGCACTTTGGGAACTCCAATCAGGAACTCAGGAATGGAAGATCACCGTCCTGCCGACCGAGTACGACAACAACCCTTATTTGATGTCTGGCTCGCTGATCATTTCGCCCAATGGCAAGTGGATCGCTGGCTGTTGTACCGAAGCCTTTGGTCCCGATGGTAGCGTCGACAGCGCGCTGTATCTTTGGACAGAAAAGTCACCAGGAGTTTGGGAGCGACAACTCCTATCGCGAGATCAACTCTATCTCAGAGGGATCAATGATTTCGGTCAGATGGCAGGTTCGGTGCGAGGCAAGACCGGTGAAAGACAACCGTGTTACGTCTCTCCCAAAGGGGACTTTCGCCTCCTGCCACTGCTTGACAACGACGTCTCTGGTGAAGCCAAAGGGATCAGCAATGCCGGGGTGATTGTCGGCTTTTCCGATGATCCTCCGGGCGGACAAGGGGGCCCCGAGCCTTGCTACTGGACCAAGGACTTTCAGGTTGTCAAACTGGCTCCGAGCGGATCCTGGTACGGCATGCTCCAAGCGATCAATGAAAACGGACAGATGGCGGGCTTGGTCGAAGACCCCGAAAGCGGGGCATCGCTGGCTTTCAGGACTGTGCCCGCAAAAAAATAGCCAGCAGCGAACCGAAATTCACGGAATGTTGTCTTGGATAGTGATCATGGTGTCTACGCAAGTCGACGAACTGACTGACTGGATTACATCGGAATTCCTAGGATGTGGGTGCAAATCCCACCTGGCGTAACCTGAGTGAAAACTCAGTAGCTAGTAGGCTAACTTAAGCCGGGGGAACCCTCTAACGAGGGGTTGTCTGGTCAACACTTCGTTGGTCGTCTTGCTTTTTCACTATTTTTTTCATCGATATATCTTTGACAGTCATTCGAGGGCCAGGCTGACTAGGATGCAGCTACCGTCATCGATCACCACCATACCCGCTTGTCTTGCTAATTCGCAGGCTTGCGGATCCTCGGCCCCTGGTTGCATCCAGATATTCTTCACACCGGCTCGGATCGCCTGCTGGACGATTTGCCGAGTGACCACAGGTGGTGTGACGATCGACAGGGACTCGGGCGTCTCTGGCAGATCTTCAACGGACGCATAGGCTTGGAGTCCCTCGACCTGCGATGCCGTTGGGTTGAGCGGAAAGACCTTGCGTCCGGACTTCATGATCGCCCGCAGGATTTGATTTCCGTATTTGGCTCGATCGATCGAAGCGCCCGCGACGGCAAACGAATGGGCCGTTAAGAAGGATTCCTTTGGGGTCATCAGCGGTTCGGCCGGCTACGATTGTGCGAATATTCACCCATGGCGTCTTTTTTCGTTAAACCTCCGTTAACCGTAGGTCGTAGTATAAGCTGGGGCGATCGTTCGCACACCTAAAAAAACTGCTTCGGATAGTTTAATAAAACTAAAAGGTCAGGTGGTCGAATGGACTGGCTCAATTACCATCATTTGCTGAATTTCTGGATGGTGGCCCGGGAAGGGAGTGTTCAGCGAGCAAGTCAGATGCTTCATGTGACGCCTGCGAGCGTGAGCGTTCAGGTCAGGCAGCTTGAGAAGTCGCTCGGTGTAAAGCTCTTTGACAAGCAGGGGCGTGGGTTGGTGTTGACTGAGATGGGCAAGGAGGTGCTTGAGTATGCCGAGGAGATATTCAGCACTGGTCGTGAGTTGCTCGATATGGTCAAGGGCAAGCCGATAGGCAAGCCGCTCGAGTTGCGGGTAGGCATTCGAGATGTGATGCCAAAGTTAGTCGCTTATCAGCTGCTGCAACCTGCGATCGTTGGGGACCAATCGATGCGGCTGATCTGTCACGAAGGAAAGATGGCGGACCTTGTAGCAGACTTGGCCATTCACAAGCTCGATGTGGTGTTGTCCGATACGGCGCTTGATCCACTGTATCGCGTGCAGGCTCATTCGTACCGTCTGGGCAGTTCCGAGGTCAGCATCGTCGGAGTGTCGGAGCTTGCCAGAAAGTACCGTAGCGGTTTCCCTGATTCGCTCGATGAAGCTCCGTTTCTGCTTCCGACCAGGGAGACGGTCCTCAGACGTCATTTGGATCGGTGGTTCACCGAGATAGATATCGAACCGGCGATTCGTGGAGAGTTTGCTGATAGTGCGATGCTCAAGATCGCTGGTCGTTGCGGTCTAGGTCTTTTCGCGATCCCTTCGATCGTGGAGGACGAAGTTAAAAAGCTCTACGGTCTGGTCTCGCTCGGACGCGTTCCTGGGATCCAGGAGCAGTTCTTTGCCGTTTCCATCGAGCGGAGGATCAAGCATCCGGGGGTATTAGCCATCTGCAAAAACAAAGACCTCTAAGACCGCTACAAATAGTCGGGCTTGGTCGTTTCGATACGTTTAGAGCCCGCGAAAACGCTTGGGAAACGCCCCGAACGCCTTTTTTTCGACTCTGCCGGGCAGAAAAGCTTTCGAGCACCTTTTTTATGGGTACACTATGGAGCCCTGGCGCTTGTAAGTTCTCTCTGCTGGCAGGAATAACGAAAATGACCTCTCTTACCCAACGGCTTTATTCACGAATGCACCGCCGAAGTTTGGCGCTGCTGGCATGTGCAGCATTGCTCATGGTCGGTTGTACTGGTAGTGACAACAAGAACGCAGCGCAACCCAAGGCTGGCAGCAATTCATCGGCCAGCGCTGCCACCAAGTCTGGTTCAAAGCGCATCATCCTGCTGAACAATACCGATTCCCCGTTTTGGGATGCGGCTCGGGCTGGGATTAAGAAGGCTCAAGAGGACCTGAAACTGGTCGACTCGGGATTCACGGCCAGCATGGACTCCAACGATGGGACTGAGACAGGACAGATTGAAAAGCTTCGTCAGTACGGCACCCAAAAAGACATCGCAGCGGTGATCATTTCTCCAATCTCTTCGACCAATCCGGCGATTGCCGATGAGCTCAAAAAGCTCAAGGCCAAGGGGATTACGATCGGTTGTTTCGACAGCGATTTGGACAAGAAGTATCAAGAGTATCGAGAGCTTTACGTCGGGACCAACAACATCGCCGGTGGCAAGGTGCTCGGGACTGCTGCCAAGATGCTCAAGCCCCAGGGGGCTCCCTACGTCCAGTTCGTGGGAGTCGACAGCCAGCAGAACGCGATCGAGCGGATGGACGGCTTCACCTCGGCTGTCGGGGATACTTTTCCTCAAAAAGATCGCAAGCTCGATGATGCCGACCGCAACCGAGCGCGCGATAATGTTCGGGACGTGATTGCCAAGTATCCTGATTTATCCCTCTTGGTAGGCATCTGGTCGTACAATGCTCCTGCCATCGTGGATGTCGTTAAGGAAAAGAAAGCACGCGATAAGTTCACGATTGTGACTTTTGATGCCGAGGCGATTGCGATCCAGCAGATGGCCGAAGGGATGATCGACGCGATGGTTGTTCAAAACCCATTTGCGATGGGTTACGAGTCGGTCCGATATGCATTTGCCAAGGCTAAGGGGGATAAAGCGGTTCTCGAAGGCATGTTCCCCAACATGGGTCAACCCGGCGGGGACATCCTCGACACCGGACTCAAGGTGGTCGTGCCTCAGGGATCATCGCTCAAGCCCGATATGTTCGAGTCGTTTGGCAAGAGTGTTGAATTCCTGGATCTTCCAGCATTCCAAGAGTGGCTCAAGAAGTACGATCTGACGAGTTCATGAACAGTGTGTTATGGGGCCTTTTGGCCCGCCTTTGGTCGAGCGTAGAGTTCAAACTGATTCTCTCGTGGTTGCTGGTGGTTCTGGCCACGTTGGCGCTCGATACCAACCACACTTATTGGAATTCATCGGCAGACTCTGCGCAATTGATCTTGCGTCAAACGGTGTTGCTCGGTTTTTTCGCGCTCGGCAGCGCGATCATCATTATCTCGGGTGGGATCGACCTTTCGAGCGGTTCGGTGATCGCCATGAGCGCCACGGTTTTCGGCTCTCTGATGATCGTGCTTGATCCCGAGGGATTCAAAGCCGGACACGTATCGACCAACGCCGTGATCTTAAGCATCTTAGGGACGTTGCTCGTGGGTGTCATGGTAGGCACGTTGCATGCGTGGCTCATCACGAGTGTCGGGCTCCCTCCCTTTGTTGCAACTCTAGCCACCTTGGTGGGTTTGCGCAGTTTCGGCCGAGGACTTACGCCAACCTTGACCGGTGGCAAATCCCAAATCGATTTCCCAGATACTGGCCTACGGGATACTCTCAAGGATGTCACGTCGATTTCGATTCTGTTCGTCTGCTTTGCTCTGCTGCTATGGTTTCTGATGAGCAGGACCGTTACCGGTCGTCATCTGCAA
>JBJTAQ010000092.1:0-4130 GCA_046090945.1 Pirellula sp. | reverse complement strand
CGTTCCGGTTATCCGATCGGTTGCGAGTATGGAGTTTGAGCAGATCTCGATCGAGTCCAAGCGGCTCATTGAGATTGCACGATCAGGTCGGCTGACGCGCAATCAGATGGAGGGAGGTGTGATCACGTTGACGAATCTCGGATCGTTCGGGATCGACGCTTTCACACCGATCATCAATTATCCGGAGATAGCGATTTTGGGTATCGGCGCGATTCGTCGTGAACCAACCTTCGTGGAAAACGATCGCATCGAGGCACGTCATTGGATGACCTTGAGTTTGACATTCGATCACGCAGCCATTGACGGCGCACCTGCGGCAGCCGACCTGATCGTGCAATCTCAATGAGCCGCTTGGACTCGATCGAGATCTGCTCAAACTCCATACTCGCAACCGATCGGATAACCGGAACGAGTAATCCCTCGGTCGTATCGACCGCCAAACCGACATGACACTCGGCAGGTTCGATCGGAATCAAGTCACTATGATCTGTATTCCATCTGACCCGCATCGCTGGATGATCCTTCAGAACTTGGACCACACACTTGGCGATGATGTCATTAAACGAAGGGACTACCGACAGTCCTTTTGATTTCGCGTCAATACGATAATTCACTAAATTGGTAGCATCGTAGCGTGTGTGCAAAGTGACCGGGATAGTCCGCTCGCGACTCAACCGCAGTCGATCGGCAATCGCTCGTCGGCGCTGTGTAAACAACTTTGACGCGGATCCAGTCGATGGGGCCACGGATTGAATATCCACCATCCGGATCCGGCCCCGGCGACCAGTTCCTTGGAGTCCAGACCAATCGACACCAAGCCGCTTAGCCAATCGCCGCGCGCGAGGTGTGATTCGTAGCCTTCTGCCCGTTTGCGGTACTTGCCGGTTCTCTCGGGAATCCGAATCCACCCGTGCTACATCCTGCTTGGTCACTCGACCCGATCGACCCGTTCCGATAACCTGGTTAAGATCAACACCCAACTCTCGGGCCAAGCGTCGGACCGATGGCGATGTCGCTCCGCCAGTTCCATTCGTCGCGAGCGTTTCGCCCGAAATGGTAGCTTGCGGATTGCTCGGATCGCTCGCAAGATCCCCCGGAGGTGATTCTCCAGGGGCTAATAGATAGCCAAGCAACTGGCCGACAGGGACCACGGTGTCAGGTTTCGGGCCGGTCGGTAGTCGGTACAAGATCCCAGATCCGATCGATTCAATTTCCTGGACCGCTTTCTCACCCTCCATCTCAAAGAGCGGTTCGCCTTCGCTGACGCTCTGTCCATTCTCTTTGAGCCAACCGACGAATCGGCCATCTTCCATCGACCAGCCCAATCGCGGGAATCGTATCTCTTCGGCCATCGTTACTCCTCCACCAAATCTCGGATCGCTTGGAGAATGGAATCGGCCGATGGCACGACAACTTTCTCAAGCAACGGACTGTAGGGTGTTGGACATGCAGCACCGGTGTGGCGTTTGATCGGCGCATCGAGTTCATCAAAGCCAACGTCGGCCATGCGAGCAGCGATCTCCGCCGAAAAACCGCAATGCGCAGGGGCTTCGTCGACCACCAGCAATCGCCCAGTCTTGGCAAGCGAATTCAAAATCGTATCGGTATCCAACGGGTTGACGGTCCTTGGGTCAATCAGTTCGACCGAGATTCCTTGAGCCTCTAATCGATCGCAAATGCTCAGCGTCAGGTGAACCATTCTTGCCAAGGCGACCACGGTCAGCGTTTTGCCTTCCCGAATGATCCTGGCTTTTCCAAATTCGATCTCGTATTCGCCGTCCGGAACGGCTTCTTTGGTTTGAAGTAGCTCGCGATGTTCGAGAAACAGCACGGGGTCGTCGCATCGAAGCGCATGTTTTAAAAGTCCCTTGGCATCCGAGGCCATCGACGGCACGACGACACGTAGCCCGGGGACTTGGGCTAGCATCCCGTAGTAGCTGCCCGAGTGGTGGGTCGCAGCCGAGTGTCCGATACCGATACAGCCGCGGAGCAACACAGGCATGCGAAGTCGACCGCTTGACATGTACTGCATCTTGGCGATCTGATTGATGATTTCACCAAAACCATCGAGCACGAAATCGGCGAACATGAAATCGATCACAGGACGCGTACCGGTCATGGCTGCTCCACCTGCGAGGCCGACGAAACCTCGTTCGCAGATCGGCGTATCGCACAGTCGCTCGGCGCCGTAGAGTTCATACAACCCCTTGGTGGTCACGAAATTCCCACCGCGAACTCCGATCCCTTCTCCCATGACGAAGATTTTCGGATTGCTGGCCATCTCCTCGGACAAGGCCTCGAGGGTCGCTTGGGAATACGTAATGACTCGCGTCGGATTGGGTTTCGGCTGACGTTCGGGGGGGATTGCGCGATCCGGCGCGTAGATGTTCAGCGTCGCAGATTCACCGCTTGGCTCGGGGCTCGCCTCCGCTTGGGCCCTGGCTTGTTTGACAATTTCTTTTACATGTTCGTCTACCTGATCGAACGCACTGGATTCGACGCGATCGCGTTGGTCGTTTGCACAGTGGCTGCGAAGTCGAGCGATCGGACAACGCTGTTTCCACTGTTCGACTTCTTCCCGAGTTCGATATGTAAAGTCGCCCATCCCTTCGGCATGCGCTCGCGTTCGGTAGGTCTTGCATTCGAGCAAGCTGGGGCCTCCCCCTTTGCGGGCTCTGGCAACCGCTTCTGCCGCCGCGCGATGGATTTCCAAGACATCGTTCCCATCGAGTTGGTAGCCGCTCATCGAATAATTCGCTGCACGCGAAGCCACACTCTCGTTGCTGCTAGCGTAGGAAAAAGGAACTTCGGTGGCGTACTGATTGTTTTCGCATACGAACAACACAGGCAGTTTCCAGATCGAGGCCATATTGAGACCTTCGTGAAACGCTCCGTTGTTGGCAGCACCGTCTCCAAAGAAAGCGACAGCGACAGTTCCATTTTTGAGGATCTTCGAACTATATCCACCTCCGCAGGCCTGCAGGATACACGGGCCGACAATCCCGCTGGTTCCCATCAGTCCAATCTCCGGGGAAAACAAGTGCATGCTTCCCCCGCGTCCTCGAGAACATCCGAGTTGCCGACCAAATAACTCAGCGATCAACTCAGCCGGCGATAAACCTTTGGCTAGTGCATGACCATGCCCTCGATGGGTGCTGAATACCGCATCGCGGGGTGTCAGATGGGCACAAACCCCGGTGGCGATCGCCTCTTGTCCGACGTAGGTATGGCATGCCCCGTGGATCAACCCGCGTTGATGGCACCGCGCGAGCTCTTCTTCGGTCTGACGGATGATCTGCATCGTGCGGTACAGATCGATGATCTCTTGGTTTTGGATACTGCTCATACTTGTGCGATTATGATTTCGTTTTCGGATCTTCTCGGAAACTCTGTTGGCTGAAACTCTGTACCGTACCGCCCTGATGGCCCGGAGTTCCCCCTGCGTTCATGGCTAGGTTGCCACCATCCATAGGAATGTTCGCTCCGGTGATCCATTCCGAAGCATCCGAGGCCAGCAGCAGGGCGATGCCCATGATGTCCCGAGGCTGACCAAGTCGACCGATAGGGATGCCTTTCAAGAATCGACCTTCGAGAGTCGGATCGTCGATCATGCGGGCTTCGAGGCTAGGGTTCACCACTTGGGCGGGCAAAACGGCATTCACTCGTACGCCTCGATGGCTCCATTCGGTACTCAGTTCGCGAGTCATTTGGATCACAGCACCCATGGCCATCGAATAAGCGATATGTCCCCGACCCAGGGCCGTGGTGCTCGCCAAAGAACCGATGTTCATGATCGAACCGCGACCCTGTGCCAGCATCCGCTTGCCCGCCTCCTGGCACATGCAAAACCGACCGATGACTAGATTGCTTAGTACTTGTTGCAACTGCTCGACGCTCAGCTCCTCGGGTTTGGCTAGGATCCCGTCTCCGGCGATGTTGCCTAGAAAATCAACCCGGCCGAAATCACGATCGACCTGCGTGAAAAGGTCCGTGATCGACTCTGGATCCGAGACGTTCGTATCGCGACAGATCGATCGAACGCCGTAGTCGATCGCTTGGGCCGCTGTGCGCTGGGCACCTGCAAGATTGCGGTCAACGAGTACCAAATTGCAACCGGCTTGCGCGAAAGC
>JBJTAQ010000091.1:0-5124 GCA_046090945.1 Pirellula sp. | reverse complement strand
CAAGGACGACATCATCAAGGCGATTATGAGGCGAGAGGAGTTGGGGAGCACGGGGATAGGGCGAGGAGTTGCAGTGCCTCATACCAAACACCCGAGTGTCAAGAAGTTGATAGGAACGGTAGGGATCAGTCCCGAGGGTTTGGACTTTGAATCCTTGGATGGCCAGAAGGCTTGTTTGTTCTTTTTGTTGGTATCACCTCCGGATCGTCCTGGGGATCATTTAAGGGCTTTGGAGAACATCTCTCGGCAGCTTCGCGATGAGCAATTCTGCAAGGTTCTCAGTCAATCCAAGACGTCGAAAGACATCTTGGACTTGCTAGAAGAAGCCGACAGCCACCAAAGTGGCAACGAGCGGGTCTAGTGAGTCGAAGATGATCACCCGAGTCGTTACGGTAAGGAATCCTGAGGGGTTACACATGCGTCCGGCGGACAAATTGGTCCGCATGGCTGCGGCTTACCAGTGCCAGATTGAACTTGAGCGAAGCGGACAGATCGCCGACTGTCGTTCGATGATAGGCTTATTGACATTAGGAGCACCACAGGGCACGGAACTGACGTTGCGTGCACAGGGCCCGGATGCGGACGTAGCCATCGAGGCCATTACACGTCTTTTTGATTCCCATTTCGATGAGCCTTGAACCTCGCATGCTGGAATTACAGGGCATTGCAGTATCTCCGGGAGTGGCGATTGGCAAAGCGATTGTATTTGATCGCGAGGGGTACAGTATCGCCCGTTGTTTGATATCACGCGTCGAGGCTCAGCGAGAGTGGGAGCGATTGGTTGACGCGGTGTCTAGGGCGCATCAGGTTCTCGGAGAGCGTGGCAGGGAGACGACCGACAGTTGGGGGGCTCAGTTAGGCGGGATTTTTTCTGCGCAGCAGCAGTTGCTTTTAGACCCCCATGTTCGCTCCGAGATGGAGCATTTGATTCGCGACAATCTGTATGCGGCCGAGTACGCGGTGAGCGAGGTATTTGCCAAGTATGCTGCGGCGTTTCGCAGGGCGAGTTCCTCGTTTCTTGCGGAGCGAGCGGCGGATGTTCGGGACGTGGAGCGAACGTTGCTCGAGGCGCTCACTGGCAAACCGACGCAGACGCTCAAAGAGATACCCCATGAGGCAATTGTTGTCAGCCATGATTTGACTCCTGGCGAGACTGCTGCGTTTGACCCAGAAAAGGTTCTTGCGATTTGCACCGAAGCGGGAGGGCCCGGGGGGCACACGGCGATCGTAGCCCGTGGGATGGAGATCCCGGCGGTGGTTGGTGTTGGCAATTTTTTGCACAACATTCGATCGGGAGACGAGGTGATCATCGATGGGCATTTGGGTCGCATATTTGTATCGCCCGATGCGGCGACGCGCGAGAGGTACCTCAAGCGTCGTCAGGCCCGCGAGACGATCTACAGCGAGCTATCGGAGCTCAAGGATTTACCAGCCGACACCACCGACGGGGTGCATGTCGAGTTGATGGCGAACGTTGAGTTTCCAAATGAAACTCAAGCTTGTTTGGCTCGTGGAGCCGATGGTGTTGGGTTGTACCGCACCGAGTTCCTGTACCTGGGGCAAGACAAGGAGCCCACGGAGGAGGAACATTTTCGTGCATATCAGCAGGTATTGCGGGATATGCAAGGCCGTCCGGTCGTGATCCGCACATTGGACCTAGGTGCGGACAAGATGGGGATGACGCGGCCGGTGGAACCTGAGAACAATCCGTTCTTGGGGCTTAGGTCCATTCGGTTGAGTTTGCGGAATCCCGCGTTGTTCCGAGTTCAGGTACGAGCGATCCTCAGGGCGGCAAGTTCTGGGAACTGTTGGATCATGTTCCCGATGGTGACGACTTTGGATGAGTACCGAAGTGCCAAATTTCTGCTTCGAACAGTAGCCGACGATTTGAGCAGCGAGGGGATTCGCATACCGACTAGTATCAAAGTGGGCATGATGGTCGAGGTGCCTGCTGCAGTTTTGATGTTGGACCGATTCATCGAAGAAATTGACTTCGTGAGCATCGGAACCAACGACTTGACGCAATACACGCTTGCTGTGGACCGGAGCAACGACTCGGTCGCAGACCTTTACCAAGCGTGCGATCCGGCCGTGTTAAGATTGATCAAACAAACACATGAGATCACATCGAAGCATGGTAAGTCAACGAGCGTGTGTGGGGAGATGAGTAATAACCCCGCTTATGCGCTACTTTTGGTTGGTATGGGTATTCGTTCCTTGAGCTTGGCTCCATCGACGATCCCTGTGATCAAGAAAGCGATCCGATCCGTGACGCTTGGGCAATGTGAAGCCATGGCGTGGCGTGCGCTGAGACTGGGTACAGCGCGCGAAGTGGATGCGTTCTTGATGAACCAGCTAGCAGGGCTCGTGCCCGAAATCGTGCTACAAGCATGACGAACCAAAAAGAAACATCATTCATGCAAAAGGAAATTATTCTCGATGAAGAAGGAAATGCTAATCAATGTCTCTCAGGCTGAGGAGTGCCGAATCGCGCTGCTCGAAGACGGGACGCTTGAAGAACTTTATACGGAAAGAACAAGCCAAAACAACTGGGTCGGTAACATCTACAAGGGCAAGATAGTCAATATCGAGCCGAGCATCCAAGCTGCTTTCGTCGACTTTGGTGTCGGACGCAATGGGTTTTTACATATCAGCGACATCGAACCGGAGTACTTTCGCCAAGCCGGTTACGACCCTGCGGAGATACTTAGCGGTAAGAATTTTGGCATCGATGACGAGGATGCAGAGGGCGAAGGGGGAAGGGAGCCATCTCCGCGCTCGCGAGGTCCTCAGCAGCGAGGGGGTAAATTGCGTAGCGGTCGACCTCGATTCAAACCTCCGATTCAAGAGATATTCAAGCGCGGGGATGAGGTTATTGTGCAGGTCATCAAGGAAGGGATCGGCACCAAAGGTCCGACGCTGTCGACTTATATCAGCATCCCCGGACGCTATTTGGTGTTGATGCCTTCGCTAGGACGCGTTGGAATCAGTCGCAAGATCGAGGACGAGGCAGCTCGCAGAAAGCTCAAGTCAACGATGCATGAGATGAACATCCCCAAGGGGGTTGGGTTCATCGTCCGCACCGCCGCTCAGGAGCGCAATCGCAAGGAGCTTTACCGCGATGTTGCCTACTTGTTGCGACTCTGGAAGGTGCTTGCTAAACGGATTAAGAATCAGTCCGGTCCATGCGATGTTTACGAGGAGTCGGACATCATGATCCGAACGATTCGAGATACATTCACGGAAGACATCGACTCGATCGTAATCGATTCCGCGGAAGCTTATCAGAGAGCCAAGGAGTTCATGGAGTTGGTTATGCCCAAATATGCGGACCGAATCCAGCTTTACGATAGCCGGGAGCCATTGTTTCACAAGCACAAGCTTGAGCAGGAGATCGCTAGGATTCACCAGCGAGTGGTTCCTCTCAAGGGTGGTGGGTCGATTGTGATCGATCCGACGGAAGCGTTGGTGGCCATTGACGTCAACAGCGGAAATTTCCGTGGCGGTGACGAGGACGCTGAGGAGAACGCATTCCATTTGAACATCGCGGCGACCAAGGAGATCGCAAGGCAACTACGGCTTCGAGATCTTGGCGGGGTGATAGTCAACGATTTCATCGACATGCGCAAAGAGTCCCATCGCCGCAAGGTTGAGAAATCGCTCAGGGATGCGATGAAGCGGGATCGGGCTAGAACGAAGATCTTGCGAACGAGTCCCTTCGGCTTGATCGAGATGACAAGGCAACGGATTCGGCCTAGTTTCAAGCGGAGCGTCTACGAGGATTGCCCTTGTTGTCGCGGCAGAAGCTTGGTCAAAACCGCCGAAAGCATGGCGATTGAAGTGACACGGATTTTGATGCTCGCTTGTCAGCACCAAGGAGTTGCGAAGGTCAATGTTCGAGTCAACGAGAACGTCGCGGCTTATCTGAACAATCGCAAGCGTCGCGAGCTGATCCAGCTGGAGGAATCCAGTGGCGTAGCGATCCTGATCATGGGGAGCGATTCGCAATTCCCGGAATTCTTAGAGGTGGATTGCCGCGATAAAGATGGTGGAATCATTTCGATACCGTTTTTACTTGCTCAGTAGAGAAAACCGTCTACGAAAAGGTGATGATCGATGAACGTCGAATTGTTGGTCTTCGTTTTTATCTACCTGATTGGAACCCTAGCGGTTGGGGCTTGGGCCGGGACTCGTGTGAAGAATACGGCTGACTTTGCGGTCGCCGGCCACACTCTTCCGCTTTACATGGTTATCACCACCAGCTTTGCGACTTGGTTTGGTGCCGAGACGGTTATGGGGATACCTGCCAAGTTCGTTAAGGGTGGGCTCAATGGGGTGATCGAGGATCCGTTTGGCGCATCGATGTGCCTCGTATTTGTTGGACTGTTCTTTGCGGTTCGGCTGTATCGGATGAAACTGCTTACGATCGGGGATTTCTTTCGGAGGCGTTACGGCGTGCCGGTCGAGATCCTCTGCTCGGTGATGATCATCTTGAGTTACCTTGGGTGGGTGGCGGCCCAAGTAACCGCGTTGGGGTTGGTTTTCACAATCCTTTCGGGTGGTGCGATCGAACATGAGACGGGGATGGTCGTTGGAACGGTGTTGGTGTTGATATACGTCATGATGGGTGGGATGCTCGCCGTGGCTTGGACCGACTTCATCCAAATGATCGTCTTGGTGCTTGGGCTATCCTACATCGCTTGGTATTCCGCTGGTCTGGTAGGTGGAGCGTCGAAGGTGTTCGAATATGCTCAGAGCAAGGATTGGTTTAGTATTTTGCCGCCACCGACCTTTCACGACTGGTCGTTTTTCATCGCGGCGGCGATCACGATGATGCTCGGATCGATCCCTCAGCAAGACGTGTTTCAGCGTGTGATGTCGGCTAAAGATGAGAAGTCCGCCAAGTATGGAGCGGTGATTGGAGGACTGTGTTATCTCGCGTTTGCGTTTGTTCCGATGTTTGTCGTTGTTGCAGCGATCCTGAAGATGCCCGAACATGCTCCTGAGTTGCTCGACAGCGATCCGCAGAGGGTGCTGCCGAAGATGATTTTGGACCACATGACGTTTTTTGCGCAGATTCTGTTCTTCGGCGCTCTTGTTTCGGCGATCAAATCCTGTTCTTCT
>JBJTAQ010000090.1:0-1169 GCA_046090945.1 Pirellula sp. | reverse complement strand
CATCAAAAAAGTCCAATGGATCGAACTTCCCGCCGCCGGCGTTCTGCCCCCCTGGCTTCAGTAGTAGATCTCGCAGAAGATTCGACCACGTCATGCAACTGAGAATCATCGACAGCCACACTGGAGGCGAGCCAACGCGGACAATCGTCTCGGATGTCCCCCTGATCGGTGCGAGTGTCGCTGAACGATTGGCATGCATGCAATCCCGATTCGATCACCTTCGGACCGCGATCCTACACGAACCTCGAGGTTCGGAGGTCATGGTCGGTGCACTGATATTGCCACCGATTGACCCCAAGAACGCCGCCGGCGTGATCTTCTTCAACAACGTGGGCTATCTGGGCATGTGCGGACACGGCACGATCGGCGTGGTCGAGACCCTGCGGTGGCTAGGCAAACTGCAACCAGGTGCGCACACGCTCGAAACCTGCGTCGGGGAGATCCAAGTCCTACTGCATGAGGATCGGCAAGTGACACTCGATAATGTCCCGAGTTATCGCGTTGCAAGCGGGCTTTCGATCCATGCTGCAGGTCTTTCGCTGCTTGCCGATATCGCCTACGGCGGAAATTACTTTGCGCTGCTCGATATCAGCCACACCGATTGGATGAGCCGCGGCGCAAGGTTTCTGACCGATCAAAGCTTGGAGATCCTAAAACAAGTCCGACAGACGCACCCTCAAGTCGACCATGTCGAATTGTTTGGGGATCCTATTTCGCAAAACAACAATTCTCGCTCCTTCGTACTATGCCCCGGCGGTCAGTACGATCGCTCCCCGTGCGGAACCGGGACCAGTGCCAAGCTGGCTTGTTTGGCCGCCGATGGCAAGCTTTCGGCCGGCGAGATTTGGCGCCAGGAGAGCTTCATCGGCAGTGTGTTTGAAGCTTCCTACGTATGGGTAGACCGCAAGGCTCAATCGATACGTCCATCGATCAGTTCCCGAGCATTTATCAACGGCGATTTGCAGATCATCGCCGATCCAGAGGATCCGTTCCGTTGGGGAATTCCAGTCGCAAACGAGTAAACCCGTTTTCGTTTCCTAGCTTGAACGCTATGCTACAATCGACAGCGAGATCATTTTAGCGAGATCATTTTGAAGTTCGCTCAATCAAAGCTAGACGGGAGCACGCAGGAGGGATTCGATGGCCAAACGATGGATCTTCCGAGCCCA
>JBJTAQ010000089.1:0-1278 GCA_046090945.1 Pirellula sp. | reverse complement strand
CCACAGCTGAGGACAGCTGTGGCACATTGGATGTGTCAACGTAGAGCGGCTGTCTCAGCCGCTCAGCACGCGAGTTTCAGTAACATCACGAACCAACAGTCGCCCTGTGCGGTTGCTTGGTCGAGATCACTGCGAAAATAGCTGCTCCACAGCTGAGGACAGCTGTGCTACATTGGCTGTCTCAGCCGCTCAGCACGCGAGTCTCAGAAACATCATGAACCAACAGTTGCCCTGTGCGGTTACTTGGTCGAGATCACTGTGAAAATAGCTGCTCCACAGCTGAGGACAGCTGTGGCACATTGGGTAATTGAATCCTAGGAGCCCTAAAAAACCCCGAAGTTCCTGGAATATAATGGGAATGCACCCCAGGGGTTGTTTGCCGAGTGAGTTGTGTGAGGAATAATTTGGTCTAGTTCAATTGTTTTGCGTTCACCACTCAAGGATCGCGAGCCTCGCGACGCTGCCGTGCCTATCGTTTCTTGCTCCAGCTGCCAAACTAAACTCAATGCTCCGGATTCGGCCATCGGCAAGAAAGTCAAATGCCGCTGCGGTCAACTGGTAGATGTACCCGCTGCGGTCAGTGGCACGACGCCTGCCAAAGCTCAGCCCGCTCCAACAAACTCGTCAAAAGCACAAGCCTCTAAGTCGCAATCAGCAAGTCCCAAGCCGAATCCGGCAGTCGCTAAGAGCAATATGGGTCAGCTACTTGATGAATTAACTCAGAGCGATTTTTCACGAGCGGAAAAGAAAGAGGAGAGCACCGGTCCGAGTCGAAGTCAGCGAAACAGCAAAGCGTTGGAAGCGTTCAAAGACCCGGATACCAAGTCCAAAAAGGGGAAAGGCTTCAACGACGGTAGCGGCGGAAGAGCAGGTGGATCGGTCGAAGATCTCAACCCCATCGCCATCATCTTCTTGGTGTTTGGTGGTTTGCACTTAGTAGCCACTATACTGCCGCTGATTCTCTCGTTAATCGGGGGGGTTGAAACGGCCGTCGTATCCGTTCCCATCTTGATCATGGCAGCGATCCCAACGGCAGGCTATGACATCGCCACCGGAATTGGATTGCTCAAGCGCAAGGCCTGGGGTTGGTGGTTGGCGGCAATCGGGATCGGTTGGGTTTGCGGAGGAACGTTGCCGTTCGTTTGGGGGACGATCAGAGCTATCATCGCGATCGCTCAAGGAAAGCTGGAAATGACGGCAGCGATTGTCGTGCTTGCCATGGGCGGCATTGGAATTGCGATCACACTGGCTCTGTTTTGGTCGCTAAACCAAATGATC
>JBJTAQ010000088.1:0-16208 GCA_046090945.1 Pirellula sp. | reverse complement strand
CTCTCCTTTGTGGTTGAGCATGATCGCTTCCATGCAGCCTGCTTGGAGACCCTCGATCTTGGCCATGATATTGTTCAGATAATTGAGCGATTTGACCCGAGGGCTCAGAGCGGCTGGGTGGTTTCGGATGGTCGAGGCGGTAATGATTTTGAGCCCCTCCTCGTAGTACTTGCGATCGTACAAGGCGATCGTATCGACGATGATGATCACCTGGGGATTTGAGGTTCGGTTTGGATCCAAGCCCAAGGAACCAGCTCCACGAGTGACGACCAAGCGGATGTACGAGTCGGTCAAGCCTGATAGCCTGACGGTCTCGATGACCGCGTCGATCATCTCTTGTTTGGAGATTGGAATCGTCAGCAGAATCGCTCGCGCCGACTCGTACAACCGGTCGATGTGCTCGATCAGCCGAAACACTTTGCCTGAATAAGTCCTCATGCCTTCAAAGACCCCGTCGCCGTAGAGCAAACCGTGGTCGTAGACGCTGATTTTTGCATCCTCTTTGCTGTAGTATTTTCCGTTGATATAGATTTGAGGCGACATCCAAAGAGTCCCTTTTGGCTAGTGATTTAAGGAGGGTGAAAAGTGTGGGTTTTACGGGATAATCCTACGTGATTAGACTAACGAGAAACCTTGGAGTCGGAAAGGGTGAGGGACTCGTTGAATCCCTAAATTCCGGCTATCATAGCGAACTGCAGGAAGGCTGCGTTTGACCGCCTGGCTGTAGGCTCGATTCCTTTTCAAAACCCCAACGAAAACCCCATGAGCGATAGCGACTCATCCATGACAGGCTCCCGGCGTTACGATCGCGTCATTCTAAAACTCTCCGGTGAAAGCCTTGCACATACCGGGGAACGAGGCATCAGCATGGACGAGGTCACTGCGATCGCCAGGCAGATCAAGTCGGCTCATGAACTCGGTTGCCAAATCGCGGTGGTCGTCGGAGGAGGGAACATTCTCCGAGGGGCTCAATTCAAAGGCTCCAGCGGCGAGATGATCCAAGAGGCTACTGCCCACTATATGGGGATGCTCGCAACGGTGATCAATGCTCTGGCACTCCAGGATGCTCTCGAAGGGATAGGGATCACGACGCGTGTCATGTCGGCTATCAAGATGGATGGCGTCGCGGAACCTTTTATCCGCCGCCGCGCAATCCGGCATTTGGAAAAAGGCCGAATCGTTATCCTCGCTGCCGGAACCGGCGCACCTTTCGTCACCACCGACACCTGCGCCGCAAACCGAGGACTCGAACTCGACGCCGATATCGTCCTCAAAGCAACCCGCGTCGACGGAGTCTACAGCGAAGACCCAGAGAAAAATCCCCACGCGATCCTCTATCGCGAACTGGACTACGATACCGTCATTGAAAAGAACCTCAAAGTCATGGATTCGACTGCCATCGCCCAATGCCGCACCCACAAACTCCCTATCCTCATCTTCAACTTCAAAAAGGAAGGGAATATCGTCAAGGCGATCAGCGGGCAGAGAGTCGGAACGCGAATCTGCCCAAGGATCAACCCAGGCGAGAGAATTTTGGTCAACGCCAACGAACCGGCTCGCTGATTCCTTTTCACCCATTCCCAACCAACGGATCCTCAACCCCTGGAGACTCCTACTATGTCAGTCGAAGATATCCTCTTGGACGCCGAAGAACGCATGGACAAGGCACTTGCGCACCTGAAACAAAATCTTGCCGGTATCCGAACCGGTCGAGCAGCCCCCGGTTTGCTCGACTCGGTGAAGGTCAATGCCTACGGGTCGCTTACTCCCCTGAAACAACTTGCAAGCGTCGCGGCTCCAGAACCTCAACAACTGGTCGTAAAACCCTTTGATACCTCGATCATCAAGGATATCGAAAAAGGGATCGTGGCCAGCGAATTGGGACTCAATCCCCAAAGCGACGGACGAATCATCCGGATCAATATCCCCCCGCTAAGCACCGACACTCGCAAGAAACTCGTCGCTCGCATCAAAGAGCTCTCCGAAGAGGCCAAAATCTCTATTCGAAACGTCCGTCGTGATGCGAATAAAGCCATCGAAACGGCCGAGAAAGATAAAACGATCTCCGAGGATGAACGGGATTCTTCCAAAGAAGAAGTCCAACAGCTGACCAAAAAGTACGAGGACGAAGTCTCCGAACTAGCCAAGGCACGCGAATCAGACGTCATGGAACAGTAAGGACGAGTAGTTTCACGACTTTGTAAAAAGCAATGGCGGTTCTATACTCGTCGATTAGATCGAGAAGCCCCTTTTTATTAACGAGGTTGGATGCTCATGCCACTGTCTCTATGCCGAACGATGTCGCTCGCGATCCTATGTCTGTTCGCCGTAAGTCATCCCCTAAAAAAAACTCTTGCACAACTCGATCGCCCAGGGGCGATCGAGGCGTCTAAGGCCCTGGGGTCTTGGACCGACTGCGCAACGAAACGAGCCCTGATCGACTACGTTCGGAAAGTCTGCGATCCAAACTCATCAAGCTTTGTCCCCGAGCCAGAGCGAATTGCCGTATTTGATAACGACGGCACCCTCTGGCCCGAAAACCCTGTTCCCTTTCAACTCGCCTATGCCTTTGATGTCGTCGGCAAACGAGCTGCAAGCGACCCGGAGTTTGCCAAGCATCCGATGGTCCAGGCTGTCATCAAAAGAGACATCGCGACGCTGCTTGCCGGTGACCGTCACGAAGGATTGCTACAAGTTGTCGCGATGACTCATGCAGGAATGACCGTTGATGAATTCCAAAAGAGTGTCTCGGATTGGATGGCCCAAGCGACCCACCCAAGATTCAACAAACGTTATGACCAATTGACCTACCAGCCCATGCAGGAGGTCCTGTCGTACCTGCGGTCCTACGGATTCAAGACTTATATTGTCTCCGGTGGCGGAGCAGACTTTATGCGTGTCTGGTCTGAGAAAGTCTACGGTATTCCACCCGAACAAGTCGTTGGATCGTCAGCCAAGACCAAGTTCGAGTTCAGAGACGGAAAACCAGTCTTGATCAAAACCTTGGAACAACTGTTCATCGATGACAAAGCAGGAAAGCCCGTGGGAATCCATCAGTCGATCGGTCGAAGACCCATCGTATGCTTCGGCAATAGCGATGGGGACATGGCCATGCTCCAGTACACCACGATCGGCAATCCCCGAGCAAGCTTCGGTGCAATCGTTCACCATACGGATGACTCCCGCGAGTACGCCTACGACTCGGCTCCGAAAAGCTCGGGTAAGCTTGTCGAAGCCTTGGCAGATGCCCCTAAACAAGGCTGGTACTTGATCGACATCAAGCAGGATTGGACTCGGGTCTTTGCAGAGTAGGGCAACCGATACGGTCTACTCGATTGCCGTCTAATTGTTCGCTGGCTTGATTCGTAGAAAGTCGATGCCCACCATATAACCTGGTGCAGCCTCGGGATGCTTGCCCAAGATCTGCACCTGGAGCTTGTGGCTTCCTTTGGTCAATTCCCTTCCTGGCAATGTTAGCAGTCCAGTGGTGATCACCTCGGGTGTGTTGTAACCATCGATTGGATCCCCCAGCGGCACATCGTCGATGAGCAGTTGAATCACGGCATAGTCTCGGGCCTTGGTCAAAACGATCTGGAGATCATAACGACCATCCTGCGAGGCCTCGAATTCCAAAGTCAACGTGTCTTTTGGCTGAGCACCGGTCCACCAAAGCTGGCTGCTTGCCGACCATCGATCCTTGGTGAAACCTCGCATATCTTGTGGTTGTGCGCTTCCACGAGTCTTTTCAAGCACCTTCATCGCTTCACCCTCGAATGCTCCGGGGACATTCCCCTTGGCGTCAAACTCAGGCCTTGGGCCTCGCAGTGGAACTTGGGTCGGACTAGCCAGATAACCTATTAGATCTCGTATTTCCTCAGGTTGCATCTGTTCCAAAAGCCCATTTGGCATCAGGGACAATTCCGAGAGCTTACGCTGATCGATCTCATCTTTAGCGACCACCACTAGGTCATTGATGGTCTTGAGGGTCACCGCACTGTCGGTCTCCTTGGTAATCAATCCGGACAAGACGCGGCCGTCATCGAGCTGAAGGAGGGTCATTTGATAGTCCTTGCCTACCACTGCATTGGGTGCGACAAGGTTTTCAAGGATGTAATTCAGGTCCGCACGATTCGAACCGGTGAGATCCGGCCCGACTTTCTCACCTGCTCCGAAGAGTTGGTGGCAAGCCATGCAGTGCTTGTTAAACAGCATTCGCCCTTGGCTCACGTCTGCCTTGGCCAGTTCCTTCTTCGGCAACATCCCTTTGTATTTCTCGATGGCTTGCTTCTGCTCTTCAGAAGAGGTGCCGACGCGCCCCCATGACTTGTTGATCCGATCGACCAGTGCCTGGTCGTTGAGACTCACCATCTGTCGAACATGGAAAGCATGAACATCCGACCTGGAGATTTTACCGGCATCGACTGCATCCAAAAGTTTATTCGCAAACGCGGCTCGCGAAACCATCGTTGCTATAGCATCCTCTCTCGCGTTCTTGGCGAACTGAGAATACAGGCCGAGGAGTTTATCGGCAGTCTGAGAATCGGCGACGGCTGATAAAGCTCGGATGGCTGGAGATTGCAATTCCTGGGTATCTAAAATCGCATAAAGGCTTGGGGCTAACTCTTTGTCTCGTCCTTTGACCAAGATCTCTAAAGCTTGCTGTCGCTCGCCGATGGGGCGATTCTTATCGACCAATCGATCTCGCAGTTGCGGGAAAGCTCTCTGGTCACCAAATGCAACGGCAGCCCGCAGAGCCAAATCCCGAATCTCAGGAGCCTCGGACTTCGCAAGCCTCTCGTAAGCATCTTTCCAGTTCTGTGGCTGAGCGACATTGACCCGACCTTCCATCGACTGAAGGACTTGTTCGAGGGTCTCTTTTTGCTTGGATGTTGGCCAGAGAGTTATTTGGGCGACAAGCGCTTCGAGCCCTTGCGGGTCGGCTGCCGCTCGTCGAACGATGTACTGACTGACAAGACCGATTTGACTATTCGCTGATAACTCCAATGCTCTCTTGGGGGCCTTGGCCACCAAAGGCTCGATGCCGTACCATGCCACCAAAGGGATGTTTCGGTCCTTGTTGTCAGCTTCACGACTCAAGAGTCCCTGGGCGATATCCCAACGCTCTTCGAGTTCAAGCCGGTTGATGGCAGAGGCCAAGTACAGTCTGACTAGAGGATCGGTTTTGCTGAGCGATGCAAGCTGAGCGAGCTTGGACAGGGTTGGCTTGCTGACTTTCTTGTCCTGGCATAAAAGCTGAATCGCCCAGGCTTGGGCATAGGGTGATGGATGGTCCAAATAGTCACCGAGTTTGTCATCGTCGAGTAATCCTGTTGCGTGTCCTAGCCACAGCCCCCGAAGCACTCGTGTGTCATCGTCACTGGCAAGCAGTTTTTCGAGTTCTTGTGCAATGACCGAACGATCGAGCTTGCCCGCAGCGGCCCGCTCTTGAAGGATTTTCCGTGATGTTCTCACATGCCAATCGTTCTTGTGCCAAGCTAGCTTGGCCAACTCGCCATCGCTGAGTTTCCCCAAATCGACCGCTTGTCGATTCGGGACACCATAAGCGATGTTGTAGACACGGCCGTTGGTTCGATCCCAGATCTCAGGATTGACGCGATGGCAAGCGTTTCTGTCATACCAATCGATCAGGTACACAGAGCCGTCCGGACCGGTCCGCAAATTGATGCCTCGGAACCATCGATCGTTGGCCAACAGCAGATCGTCACCATGCTTGCCGACGTATCCACTGCCATCTCGGAACAAACGGTCCATATTGACTCGATTGCCGTGGATATTATTGAAAAAGATATGATTCCGGTACCTATCTGGCCAGTTATCCCCCAGATAGATCATCCCACCGCAGTGCGCATGCCCGCCACCTGCATCGGACGTGTCATCTTGGATTCCCGGTTCATGTCCCCACCAAGCATGGTCACCGATATTTCCAGCATAGTGCAAATGGTCTGCGATCGTCTTGATGTCCGAGTAGACATAGCGGTTGAAGTGCTCGCCGGCCTGCCGTTGGTAGTGGGCACCTTGGATGATATGGTACAAGTGCGGGATCACGCACGCGGTGATGAAGGCTTGACCATGATCATTGAAATCCACTCCCCATGGATTAGAGGTTCCCCACGCAAAGACTTCGAAGACGTGTTGGATTGGATGGTATCGCCAAACTGCGGCATTCATAGGGATCCGGTCCTGATCGGCAGTCCCAGGCTTACCCACCTTGCTGTGCGTAAACACACCATGGCATCCGTAGAGCCAACCATCGGGTCCCCAGTTGAATGCATTGAGCGTCTCGTGGGTGTCTTGATATCCAAATCCGTCGAGCAAAACCTGCGGCTTGGCATCGGGTATATCATCTCCATCAGCATCGGGGATGAAGAGCAAATAAGGGGCTGCGCCAACCCATACGCCGCCAAATCCGACTTCGAGTCCACTGACTAGATTAAGCCCTTCGATGAACTGTTTGCGTGTGTCAAAGATGCCATCTTGATTGGTATCTTCCAAGATAATGATCTGATCGATCCCTTGTCCCTCAGGAGCTCGCTTCGGGTAGGTATAGGCCTCGGCGACCCAGAGTCTTCCTCGCTGGTCGAAGGCCATGGCCACGGGTTGGTGGACCTGAGGCTCACCGGCTGCCAACTGCACGTGAAACCCTTCAGGCACCGTCATGTGATCTGCAGCCTGAGTCCCGGTAAGATCCTCCTTGAGTTCCCGCCTAGGCTTGGGCTCAGCGGCTTTGTAAGCGATTCCAGCGAGTTGCTTTTGCTCATGCCTGAGCACATGACAGCCGAGCATTCCGCCAATGACGATATCTAGAGTTTGGTTGGAGTCGACATCGGCGATTACAATCTGGCGTCCGATTCCAGAGGAGTCATCGGCAAGATGAGGAATCCACTCGATTCCTTTATCGGACCTTTTGAGTTCAAACCAGTAGACAACGGCCCCGGCGTCCCATTCAGCGCTCTGTCGATGGTGGGACCAATAGGTTTTTCCTGTAACGATGTCTTGGAGTCCATCCCCATTGATGTCGGCCATCTTTACCGAGTGGAGTTCCGAGATGTGGATGCCATAGGGATTCTCCGAGGGTTTGCTCCCCATGATCAAATGCCTTTTGAATTCCCGCTGGCCTGCATCTGTCTTTTGCTGTTCCCACCAGACCAGTCCATAGCCATGTGCATCGAGACTGGTGATCACATCGTTGAGTCCATCGGCGTTGACATCGTAAGCGAACATATCCGCGCCGCCGGGGCAGAAGGCGACGGATTCAAAGTCCCAGAGTCCCTGTTGGTTCGGACCTGGGTTTTTGAACCAGCCGTTGTTGGCCATGACATCGAGTTTGCCATCCCCATCGACATCACCCACCCCCAGGGCGTGTCCGAATCGTTCGTGCGCAACGACCTCGGAGATTCGATTGAATTTCCATGGCTCAAAGTTTTTGCCTACAGGCTCGGCATAACCGAACATACCGGCGCGGGTGCAGACCAACTCCGGTTTTCCATCTCCGTTGATGTCGGTGAATGCAGGTGATTCGTTCGACACCCAATCAAAAACTTGGTGCTTGGTCCAATGACCGCTCGCAGCAACCTGCTTGCCCGGATTTTCGTAGACATGCGCCGGAGTGCCCGGAAAACCGACCGTCAGCACATCGTTGAAACCATCGCCGTTGAAGTCATAAACCCAAGCGAAGAAGTGATCCGCATAGGCGTTCATCGGTTGGGGTTTGGGGGTATAGATCTCGTGGGAGACTTTGAACTCTGGACCTTCGAACCAGTAAGGTCCGTAGACGACATCGGGTTTACCATCGGCGTTGAGATCCCCTACCGCAGCACCTTCGCTGAAATACGTTTTCGTGAGCGATTGTCGATCAAACGAGTGGACTGTACCTTGCTCGAGTCGGTCTTGTGCAACACTGAACTCCATGCTGCATACGACGCTGCATGCGAGGATCAACGCCAAGAGGCATGGACGAAACGCGGGAGAGTTTTTGCGATTCATGTTCGTTCGGTAGGTCGAGGATTCGTTAGGAGGGAATATCGGCCACCCAGAATTGGCAACCGAATCGCTCCATTCTACCCGAAATACCCCGAGGATGGAAATCGCGAAGGCTTATGCCTACTAGACGTAACCCTGATGGACCGGCTTGATCACCAGCTCTGGGATATGCACTCGGGATGGCAATGCAATGATCGATGCGACCACTTGCCCGACATCGCTTGGACGAAGTATCAGTTGCCGTTGCTCTTCGGTGACCGGGACAGGGCGTTGTTCGAGAATGGGTGTGTCGACTTCTCCGGGATAGATATTGGTGACTCGCACCCCTTCTGCACCGACCTCGTTTGCGACGCAGGTCCCAAGCGCCGTCATGGCAAACTTGCTGGCCGCATAAGCCACCCCGCCAAGGGCCAAGGCCCGTTTGCCTGTGACGCTCGAAATGTTGATAATCGTACCGCTTTTACGAGATCGCATCTCAGGGAGAGTCGCATAGATCATGTTGTAAGCGCCGGTGGCATTGATGGCCATTACGTCGTCCCATTGATCGGGGTGCATTTGACCGATGGTACGATTTTTGATGTTCACTCCCGCCGCGTTGACCAAGACATCGATTTGTCCCCATCGCTTGCGGACTTGATCGACAAAGTCTTGGACGCTGGTTCTGTCAGTCACATCCAGAGGCAGGCCGATGACCTCAGGGTTGCCTGAGGACCGAAGGTCATTTGCGGCCTTTTCCACGACGTCGTTGCGGCGCGAGCCGATGGCGACTCGAAGACCTGCTCTGGCGAGGGCTTCGGCGATTCCGAATCCGATGCCGGTGGCTCCACCGGTTACAATAGCGACTTGGGAGTTGGTTGGTTTCATGTTGGGATTGAATGTGACTTTGGTGATTGATCCACACAGATTTCCCTGCGAAGTGAGTATGGTAGCCGGAGGTTATGGATTCGCGAAGGGTGTGGGACTTTAAGAATATTTCAGAAAATGACTAATAAAAGTCATTCCTGGGCGTTTACTGGGTGTCGGCACGGGGTTCTGTAGCCTTGGGATCGCCCAATCAAGAAACCCAGGGAACCAAGAGGGACGCTTGTATTGTGGCTTCAAAGGACAATTCCATCGACAATGAAACACGATGGCTGCAGTCGGTTTTCGACCGCTTGGCACAACCGCTGCTGGTTTATTGCAGCCGGTTGACAGGAGGCGATTCGGATCGAGCTCAAGATTGCCTCCAGGAGGCATTCGTTCGATTGTGCAAAACCCCGCGGGCTCAGGTCGAGTCCTATGTCGACGCTTGGTTGTTCAAGACATGTCGAAATATTGCGATGGATTTCCATCGTCAGGAGTCGCGTATGGCAAAGCAATCCCATGATATAGCAACGACCGTGACGGCGTCGCGCGAAGCTGACCCTCACGAAGCGATCATCGATCGAGAACGAAAAGCAATGCTCCAAGCGTGCATCGATCAGCTACCTTCTCTCGAAAAGGAGGCTGTACTGCTGAGGTTAGGCCAAGGTCTTTCGTACAAACAGATCGCTCAGGTTATGGATCTGAGCGTCTCGCATGTCGGGGTGCTGCTGCACCAAGCCCTTGGGCGGTTGCGATTGTCGATGAACCCGGGCAACTGAACTCAAACTCACCCAATACATACAAAACACAAAAGCAGATAACAGGATCACCATGAAAGACAAAAACAACAGAGAGTTCGAGGATTGGTATCTGACCGCCTATGCACTCGGAGAACTCGACCAAGCCGATCGACTCGAAGTGGAAGCTTGGTTGCTCCAGCATCCCGAGAGGCTTCAAGAGATCCAAGCGATTCGTGTAACCGCAGCGCGCGTTGAGAAAGAGCTTGCGGGATTGCCTGCATCACTCAAACTCGACTCGGATCGGACCAATACCATCCTCGAAGCGATTGCTTCAGCGAGTCCCACTGAATCCTCGAAGTCGACTCGAAGAGCCTCAGAGGTTACAGCACAAAAAAAGGTGCAGCGAAAGCGTTTCCTACTTGCTATAGCATCCTGCCTAGCCGCCGGCTTGGCAGGATTCGCTTTATGGCCGAGAGTAGATAAACGTTTTGCGGTTAACGCTCCGGAGAATCTTACTGGAACCGTAGCTTCGGGGGATTGGGTGCAGAGCCCTGCTCCGGAAAGTTCGCCTGAACCAGCAATTTTCGGTCGCATGGAAAATACATTTATCGAGGGTAATTCGAGTATTGACCCGGTTGCGACGAACACTCCATTGCCCCGAAATGGGATAAACGAGTCACTTACCAAGTCGCTCTCTGGTCAGGAATTTGCGAAAGGCCCATCATCAGGGATTCCAAAGAGCGCGACGCTTGCCCAAGGAGGACCATCCCGTGGGTTAGCACCTGGTGGGTATGCTGGTGGTGGCATGGGTGGTGTTGGCTTGGGTGGTGGCCTTGGAGTTTCGGGGGGGCCTGCAAGCGGAGCAGTTCCAGGCTTCATTGCTGAATCCGACAAGTCCGTCGACAACTTGCAGCGGGACTTGCAGCGGGAATCGCTTGGTGAGTTTCCTGAAGAGCTCAAAAAAAACGTCCCGAGCCGCCGCGATCTGCAGGAGAGCAAGAATCGAGCCTCGGGCGATCGCTTTGATTCTCTCCCCGAGACACCTTTTGTCATGGCTACCAAGGAGCCGCTTTCGACGTTTTCGATCGATGTCGATACTGCTTCGTATTCCAAGTTGCGCCAGTATGTGCTGGAGAACAATGTCGTGCCACCCGCATCGACGATTCGTATCGAAGAGTGGCTGAATTACTTCGACTACCAATACCCTGGCCCCACGGGTGAGGATCCGTTTGCTGCCCACATGAAGCTCGGCGATTGCCCTTGGAACGACAAGCACAAGCTAGTGCGAGTAGCGATTCAGGCTAAAAAGATTGCGAACCAAGAGCGTCCCAAGTCGAACCTTGTCTTTTTGATCGATGTATCTGGCTCGATGGCCGATGCCAACAAACTTCCGTTGGTCAAGCAAACGCTTGGGCTGCTGACGGCTCAGTTGCGAGAGCAGGATCGGGTGGCGATTGTCGTCTATGCAGGTGCATCGGGTTGCGTATTGCCAAGCACCAGCGGTGCTCGCAAGGACCAGATCCTCGCATCGATCAACGAGCTGCAATCCGGGGGCTCGACCAATGGAGGGCAGGGGATCGAGCTGGCCTATAAAATCGCAAAAGAAAACTTCGTTCCAGGAGGTATCAATCGCGTGATTCTGTGCACCGATGGTGACTTCAACGTCGGCGTTACTGGCACCGAGGCTCTGGTCGCTATGATGCAACAGCAGGCCAAGAGCAACATCTTTTTTACTTGTTTGGGTTATGGCATCGGAAATTACAACGATGCGATGATGGAGCAGATCTCTAACAAAGGAAACGGAACCTATGCCATGGTCGATGGCCAGAGCGAAGCTCGTCGGGTGATGACCGAGCAATTATCCGGGACACTCATGACGGTTGCCAAGGATGTGAAGATCCAGATCGAGTTCAATCCTGCGAAGGTTCACTCGTATCGTTTGATCGGATACGAGAACCGTCGGTTGGCCGCTGCGGATTTCAATAATGACAAGAAAGATGCAGGAGAGATCGGTGCAGGGCATCGTGTCACGGCGCTGTATGAAATCGTACCGGTGGGCCAAGAAGACAGCATCCCGGGTGCCGTCGATGAACTCCGATTTTCAAAGGCCAAGGAGCAAGATTCTAAGGCTACTGCTAGCGAAGCTCAGACTTCGACCGACTGGCTGCTCTTGAAGATCCGATCCAAACAACCTGAGGCAAGCCAGAGCACCAAGCAGGAGTTTGTTTTGGGTGAGGTCTCCAATCAGATCGCTTATGAGCAAGAGCAATCCGATTACGACTGGGCCGTGAGCGTTGCCGAGTTTGGGTTGCTGATGCGACAAAGCCAGTTGGCACCTGGTATGAACTGGGACAAGATGCTGGCCCGAGCCCTCGACAGTACCGCTTCGGATCCCTACCGTCAGGAATGCATCACGATCATGCAGCGGGCCAAGAATCTGCTAGATCGCTAAGTCGAATCGATCGCCTAGAAACGAACATAGCCCGCAATTGCGGGCTATGTCTTTTGACGGGAATATAAACCGACTATCGTCGATTGGTCAGTGCATACTGAATACCATAAGTGAAGAATGCACCTAGACTAAAGTTGAGGATTTCCTCACCCGGTTTATACCTCAGAACCAAAATATCGCCGGGTTGAACCAAGATTCGCTCACGAGGGTCGACGTTTGCCCTGGCGAGGTCAACTGCAATGGTAATTTGGCCGTTACACGGTGTTTTTCGAAGCACGTAGAGCATTCCAGGTGGAACCTGAACCAACAACCAAACCATACCGCCCATGCCGCCCATACCGCCCATGCCGCCGTTCATTCCATTGCGGTTTCCACCGATGGAACCACCCGAAAGTGACATCGCTGTCAATACGTCCAAGTCGTAGTCTCTGGGAATTCTATGTTCACCACCTGCGAGCATACCGCCAGTGTAGTAGACCTCTGCGTCACGGGATTCGATGTACACGATATCCCCATCTTCCAAGATGACGTCTTCGAGACTGATGTTTGGGATTACTCCCGGTTGAAGTCGCAAAGGAATTTTCAGAATCGAGGGATCTTCTGGAAGCGGAGGTGGGCAACCGCAAGGATCTGGATTGCAGTAGTACTGCTGGTAGAACTGCTGAACAAATTCGTCGCGACGACGCTGATCGGCTTTAGAGGAACGAAGGATCCTAACCTCGTTCTTAGCATTGACTCCTGGCAATCCCCCCGTTTCCATGAGTGCGTTCAACACGTCATTCTGATAGGCCTTGAGCTTTACCATGCGACCCGTAGCGCTGTAGTCCGTGCCTCGCACGAAACCACCAAGCCCACCCATACCTCCACCTCCGCCGCCACCAGTGCCGCTAAGATCTTGTCGGATGACAATGACGTTGTAGGTCCTCTCCTTCATCAGCGTGACGATTGGCTGAAGCCGGCTCGATTCACGAAGTATTTCCGAATCGAGGTAGTATTTGCGGATCAAGTCGCGGGTCTGATCGATAGTCAATCCGCGAACCTTGATGGGCTCAAGATTCGGCAATTGGATCGTACCATCGTTGATCACGGCGATTGGGAACCCTAGCGATGGATCGAGCTGACTGGTCGCATCTGGAAAGTTCACTGGCGGTGGTTCAGGTGGACGATCAGGCGGAACGAACGGAAGAATCCCCTCGATGTACACACCCAAGATGTCGCCATTGTCAAGGAGATAATCGCGAGGAGGCTCTTGAGCCAATCGAGCGGGATCCAATGGAACCAGATTATTCTTGCTCTGTGCCAAAAACTGAGGTGGTAAACGACGCGCAGGAATCCCTGTAATCGGCTGTGTGATCGTTGAGCAACCGACGCTCAAGCCTCCGAGAACAACCAGTCCAATCGAGGCAGCTTTGCTCAGCCAGTTTGCCAACCGTTTTTTGAAGCTCTTTTCAATGTTCATTTGCATGTACTTCATTTTTAGGGTTACCTATCTAGATACTTCAACGAGCATCTGTATCTAGGGTTGACCAATCGGAACTGGAACTACTGGTTGAGGAATCACTTGAGAAGGAATGTTTGACAGCGGAGTCACTTGAGGTGCGACTTGAGGTGCAACCACCTCTGATTCGATGAATCCCATCGCCTCAGCTCCTTGGACGCCTTGCCCAAGCAGTGAGCGATTGCGATCGAAGGGCGGAACCGGATATTGTCCGTTGTACTGGCTGGGCATCAGGTTATGTTCGACATACTGCTTTTGGATCGCTGAGGAGGTTTGGATTTGATTCCACATTCCTACCCCATCCTCCTCGGCTGCCTGGGCCCCATGAGGGAAACCAGCAAACCAGGCTGCCACTCGGGCTTGGCCCTCGGCCGACTGATAGCACCAATTCCAGTATTCCATAGGAGGAAATGCAGGCGTGCAACCGTTTCCGCCGTCAGCTATCTGCATGTATCCGGCTCGGAACCCGCGTTGAAAGTCCTTCAAGTACTTCTGGTCAACGAAACAATGTTTGCGCGAATGCCAAGCCTTGCCCGACATCGAATAGGCTCTGCTATTCATGATGTATTCGTTCAAATCGTTGTTGAACCTGAACGCGTTGCTAATGCCAGTTACGGCCGTGCAGCCAGTACTAGTGAGCATCCCGAGACTCATCACAGCGACAGCAATCAGCGACCTGCCGTCTACTCGTCGTTTTTGTAACATCGACGATTCCCCTTGTTTGCGTATGTTTTGGCAAGAACGCTAGCAAAACGTACCTGCCCTGATGGTCGACATCCTTTGGCCATCGGAGGTTTTATCGCATTCAACGGCGGTTAGAATTTAATGATTATGTCGGTAGTGCCTCGAATTCGATTTTTTTGCTCTTTTCCAATAGTAGCATTCCAATCGCCCTGTTTTTCCATCGACCTGTGTGCAACCGATGACGATGGATACAAAAAGGTTCTGGATTCCACAAGCAGTCGCAATTCGATGGGTTGGAGATCGTGATCAACGCAAGCGAAAAAAGGAGCCCGTCTACCGAGGGGCAACCCGACGATCACCGCGCGACGACCCGGATTCTCCAAGCCGTCTTGCTTGCATTGCTATGGTCCTCACCCTGGTATTACGGCGGTGCGACTTGGTCGTTCCAGTACTGGTTGTTTTTCGGGGGTGCTTTGCTAGCTATCGGACTAGGTTTCCAAGTCGCTCTAGCCAAGCAAGAACGTCTCGGTAACCTACGGCCCCCATCGACCGCCTGGCTTCTATTGTTCCTTGGGCTCTTTGCCCAGATACAAAGCGTGCCATTTTGGCGTATCGATTCACTTAGCAAACTTCAGCCACCTTCGGTCGAGTTGCAGCGTTGGGCATTAGGGCTTGGCCAATCAACTCAGTTGAGCTGCGATTTCGATGCGATTGAGCCGGAGCATCGTCAACTAGCCTTGAGTGTCGAACCACTTAGCACTCAAGGAGCATCGAGCAGTTTATTCTTGTGCGCACTGATCGTCTGGGGTGCTGGTGCTTTATGGGGACACCGTAAATCCTACCCCCAGTTGCTTATCGCATTATTAATTCTCGGATTGCTCGTCGGCGCTTATGGGCTTGTCGGAGTATTCCTGAGAAACCAGCCGAATCTATTAGGGCTCAAGTACGGTGCCTCGTTTTCTGTTTTTGTTTCCAAAAACTCTGCTGGTGCATTTCTGAATATCGTCCTTGCATCCGCGATTGGATTGGCGGTGTGGCGAGGCCAAAAGCTCTCGAGTCATATCTGGCGGCAAATGGGATCACGCGATATGCGTCAGTGGCCTTGGAATGCCAAATTTCAGTATGGGCTGAAGATCACGTTTGAAAAGATTGCAGCATTGGATATCGCGTCGGTTCTTGCGGTTTTGTTCCTTGCATTCTGTGTAGCGATCAGCCTGTGCCGTGGAGCATTCGTCTGCGCCATCGTCGCTGTGTTTGTTTCGGTTGCTATCGCTTGGCCGGGAAAAAAACGAAACGCGATGATCTTCGGTTGCTTTGTCGCCATGCTCATTACCGTTGTCGCGATGGCATCCCTTCAGCTTGATCAAACCGCGTTGAACCGTATCGAAAGTATCGAGAGCATCGATCTGGATACCGAGAAGCAGTCGGGGCGACTCTACATCTGGGGTGTCGCGACTCAAGCCGCAAGGCATTACGGTTGGTTGGGTTCAGGCTTAGGCACATTCCACGTCGCCAGCCTGCCGTTCCAGTCCCCCTCGACTCGAGGCTGGTATTACCATGCAGAAAGCCTAGCCATTGAAATTGCTGTAACTCTAGGTTACCTAGGTTCCATCGTAACCCTTTTGGCACTGACCATGTCCGTCTACGCCCTTTTTCGCATCTACCATTCAGAGCGTTTTAGGGACTACCTACCTCTCCAAGTCGCAGGCGCATTTTTTCTTGCGAGCCAAGCTCTCCATGCTTGCATCGATTTTGCTTGGATTCTGCCGGGCATTTACGTTCCAAGCTCGCTCTTGCTAGGGGCTATCCTAGGTGGACAGCGGGAGTCCCAACGAGCTTTTCGGCGCATTCACCTTCAAGAACAAGCCTCCCATGATCGAAAGGGGAGCGAGCTATGGCGGTTCGGTGGTCTTGCATTTGCAACTGTGTGCTTGGTCTTTCTCATGAGCAACCAGCGAACTGTCTCAGTTTTAGCCCTTGCCGAAACGAT
>JBJTAQ010000087.1:0-6890 GCA_046090945.1 Pirellula sp. | reverse complement strand
TCCCAAGGGGGCCGGCCAATACTTCACACCGCGAGAACTGATCAAAGCTATCGTCGACTGCGTCCAACCGACGGCCGACGATACGGTCTGCGATCCGGCCGCCGGTACGGGTGGTTTTCTTTTGGCCGCTTACGATTACGTCGCCAAGCACCAAGGGAGCACGCTCGACAAAGATCAAAAGCGTCACTTGCGGACCAAGTTTGTCAAAGGTTGGGAATTGGTCCCGAACACGGCCCGACTGTGCATCATGAACCTTTACTTGCGAGGCATCGACGCGGATCCCTGCCCGATCAAATCGGGGGTTGATAGTCTTGCCAGCGACCCTGGCGAGCGGTTCAGTGTGGTGATCACCAACCCGCCTTTTGGCAAGAAGAGCAGCATCTCGATCGTCAATGAGTCAGGAGATTTGGAAAAGGACGACACGGCTTATGAGAGGCAGGATTTTTGGACAACGACCAAGAACAAGCAGCTCAATTTCGTGCAGCACATCAAGACGTTGCTCAAGGTCAACGGTCGCTGCGCGGTCGTGGTGCCCGATAACGTCCTATTCGAAGGTGGGGCAGGCGAGACCGTGCGCCGAAACTTGCTCAAGCAATGCGATGTGCACACACTGCTAAGGCTACCGACGGGGATCTTCTATGCCCAGGGGGTCAAGGCCAACGTGTTGTTTCTCGATGCGAAGCCAGCGCAGGAGAAGCCATGGACCAAGAGCTTGTGGGTGTACGACTTGCGAACCAACATGCACTTTACGCAGAAGACCAACCCGCTCAAGCGAGCCGACCTCGATGAGTTCGTCGCTAGTTATCGACCCAGCAAGCGGCATTTGCGCAAGGCCACATGGACGGACGAGAACCCAGAGGGGCGATGGCGATCGTACGACTACGAGGACTTGCTCAAGCGGGACAAGGTGAACCTGGACATTTTCTGGCTCAAGGACAAGAGCCTTGAGGATTCCGACGACTTGCCAGCGCCAGACATCTTAGCTCAGGAGATCGCTGACGATCTGCAAACCGCCTTGGAGCAATTCACCTCGATCGCCGAGAAGCTCAAGGGTTAGTAGTGGACTGAGGGCCGTAGGCCAATACAAAAAAGTGACTAGTTTGACTGCACCATCGATGAAATCTTGATCAACGGTCCGACGGGTTTTTTCATTGATTGACCTTGGACCACCTCCGGCTCGAGTTTAGGGTTCGCCGCCGGTGTCCGCCAGTCCTGGGCAATTGCACTATCCAATTCTGGTTACGGATGATACTTGAATAGCTGTAGCCACCGTTGGGGACGTTTAATCCTTCCCGGAAACTGAGAGATACTGCCCAAAACGGCGAAAGCACCCCTTTCAGGGATTGATTCCAGTGGTATTGCTCTCAAACGCTCAAAATTAATGCCAATCCGAGTTAGTAAAAAATCCCGGTATTATGTTGATTCTGTCCGCCGCGTAACTATGGTACGAAAGAATCACACAAACGGGTGATCGCCCGGAAATCCTATTCCGGCAATGGACTAATGCTCCACGACGAGCAACCGACTCTAGCAACTCATCTATAGATAGATCAAGAAGCAAGCATGACTAAACCAATCGGACCAGAAAAAAGTCTCGCGGATGATTTGCGTCTCATCAAAAAACTTGCCGACGAACAACACGGACATCGAACAACCCTATTGCAGTGGAAAAAAAGAGCAATAACCGCCTTGGCAGCAATGCTAGAAGAGGATGCAGAACAACCTCACTGGGTAAAGGAAAGCGACGAACCTCAAGATCAAATCCTTTATAGTCTTATCGAACTAACCATTGCGCGGGAGATTCCAACGCAACTAAATATGAAAGACGAGAACAAAAGACTCAAAGCCTTCCTAAATCGGAAATCTGAAATACTCAACAATGAAGTGCCGAGTATACTTAAAGCCACCCTAACAGACGAAGAACTGCTGGTCCCGATTCTACAGTGTGCCCGACTTGTTCAAGCTATTTTCTCTCGTCCTGATTCCACGATAAAGAGCGGTTGGATTATTGCCAACTACGAAATATTGAATGAACTATTTGCCGTCGAACCACCGAATTGGATTGTGGGCAGCGCAAAAGCAAATCAGAACGCGAGCGTCGCTTCGGCATTCATAACCGGAGAATGCACGAAAGCTAGGGGTTACGTCGCTCGCGCATTTCGACTTACTTCAAAGGTGTTGCAATATTACCTGCGTTGTTTTGACAACTTGCTAGAATTACTAGAACTTCCAGACCGACTTGCTTCCGAAAAATTCAAAAAAGCAGAACTAAAACGGATTTTAATGGCATACTGGAATGAAATCAATTCGCTGAAGCGAAGATCCATGCTGAATATTAACCTTGATGATTTTCGGAGAATCGCGAAAGTGGAGCAGTACACTCATGATAAAGTGAATGAACTGATCACGACCATTCTGAAATCCCTCGTCGATGCATGTCGCGATCTTGCTCTGCGGGCAAACCGCGCTATTCCCGAGATGGGTTTAATTCAGGTGGAAATCCAAAACAACGTCGACAAGCTAGCTGCCGATTCCCTGAACGATCCGAAAAACAATGTGCATGACATTAAGAACCGCAACGAGCTTATGCAGAAAACTATGACTGCAGTCATGGCTCGCGATCAGGTGTTCCTCAGTCTGAGCGAGTCCGCCGCTCATCTAGACATACTGATTTACTACCTTGATCTCGTAATCAAAGAATACCCTGCTGGTAGGACCGATATTCGAAACGAGATCAACATACGGTTCAAAAGTATCTTACTTTCTACATGCCAGCTGTTCGATGAAGTTGCATATCGCATTGATCACGTGAATAAGAGCTGCGTTCAATATTTTCGCGGCGTATTAAGCCGTGAATTATCCCTCGAGGGAACGCCTCGCTTCAATCTAGGAGAAATGATATTTTCCGCCGCAAGTCTGTCTGAGATTGCTTTTGATGAGAACAGATTAATTGTAAAACAGGCATGCGATATCGCTGTCGACTACATCGCTGAAAACGGCCTCGCTCAATTCGATGGGCCGGTGATCGCAGTCGACAACAAAGGTAGGAATATAACGGTCACTGGAACAGAGATTATCAGAGCATTCACGCAATTGATAGCGAATTCCGATGCCGAAATCACGGAGGATCTCATCGACAATGTTATGGAATACTTTAAGTCAATCACGAAACCTGAAAATGAATATTACAAGGATGTTGCAGGTCGACCTCCGTTGGGATTCTACAACGACTTTCGCACTGGTAAAGAAACTTTTTACAGATACACAACAGCACTTGCACTGCTTGCGCTCGATAAAACGTGTCGAATGATTGACAGTTTTGTGAATCGTCGAATTGCGAGGCACTTCGAAATTTCATCCGATACATCTCTGTCCTTAAGTAATTTGATTTACTCTGATTATGGATTTGCAAATCTATCGAAAAGTAGCAGGGACGTAAGGGAAGCGTACCAGTACAATGTTGAGGCTCTTGGGACAAGTGTAGCGTTTGTTTTAGAAAATATGCGATCGCATTTATGCGGGATTGATCCGCTTGACCCGGATTCACAGAAAACGGTATCTTCAATATTCTTTGGACCTCCTGGGACCGGAAAAACAACGCTTCCGCTTGCGTTGTCAGTGTCTGCGAAATCACCTTGTATCGTCGTTACGCCCGGTGATGTTGCGAAAAATTCCGAGCATCGACTTGATTCGTCAGTTAATGATGTGTTCGAAGCCCTGTCATTTCTTCGCGGATACACTGTTTTGTTTGATGAATTTGATCCATTGATCAGCGATCGGATGCAGCAAAGTGTTCGCGACAATCTTATTACAACAAATACTCTATTGCACAGATTCGCGAAACTTCAAGGTCGGTTTAAAAATGGCAGGTCGGTGTTTGTGTTGAGCACGAATCGGGTAGGAAGCCTCGATGATGCGGCGATACGCAAGGGCAGGATCGATGTGAAGATAGGGATTTTTTTTATGGATCGCATTTCTCTTCTTGGAAGACTGGCGATGCAGTTGAACAAGCTCAAAGGTTTCAAGTCCTATCGAGATCCTCAAAAAAGCGCAATATATGCGCGAATCGAAAGCGCTGTGTTAAAAGCGGATTGTGGATTCAGTCTGTTGGAATTGACTTCAAGTAGTGGAAACCTACTTCGTGATTGGACCGACAGATCTCCCCCTCATCAGTCGTTCAATGATGTGGCATTAAATGATGATTCAGAGATCAACCCTGCATTTCTTGCACGTGAATACGACCTTTACAGATACACAAATCCCGAAAGAGTTGGAACCGCAGACAATATTGGTGCATGCGAGATTAAGCAGATGGACCTTTTGTGCAAAATGTATGAACCACAAATACCTTAAAGGTTCGTCGATTGCATGAACTGAATATTTATGTTTGCGAGATTTTAAAGGGCGTTTTTTCAAAGGTTTATATGCAACGTTTTATGTTTTCTATTTGTTTCATATCCACCTTCGGTTTGCAGAGGCAAGATGTGGAATTAGCTGTTTGGATTCCCAGAGCATCGTTTTGGTTTGGTCTTGATGTTATTGAGATTGGAGTTTAAGCATGCCAGGTGCGACTACGATAACTATGGTGTTGACTTTACAAAAAGCGAAGGATTTCCTCACTGGATCTTTAGCAGAGCCGCTTTCTGAGTTCACTCATCTAGATCCCGGTGGTCCAACGGCCTCCGAGCTTGCGAAGTACAAGGGACTATTGGATTTGAGCGGATTGACCACTCTTGATGTGCCGTCCGCTGAACATCTAAGTAAACATCAGGGGAAACTAGATTTGAGCGGATTGAACACTCTTGATGTGCAGTCCGCTGAACATCTAAGTAAACATCAGGGAGGACTAATTTTGGGCGGATTGACCACTCTTGATGTGCAGTCCGCTGAGCATTTAAGTAAACATCAGGGGGAACTAGATTTGAGCGGATTGACCAATCTTAATGTGCGGTCAGCCGTACATCTAAGTAAACATCAGGGGGAACTAAATTTGAGCGGATTGACCAATCTTAATGTGCGGTCAGCTGAACATCTAAGTAAGCATCAGGGAGGACTAGTTTTGAGCGGTTTGACCACTCTTGACGCGGCGTCCGCTGAACATCTAAGTAAGCATCGTGGTGGCCTAATACTGAGTATGTTAGCAACTTTGACATTAGAAGTAGCGGAGATGCTTTTCAAGTTTGAAGAGGCTCCTACCACTACCGGTACCACTGCCGCTGCCGCTCCGCGTAGCATTCCTGAAAAGTACTTAGGTCATGAGGGCATATTGGATTTGAGTGGATTGACTTCGCTTGACCCGAATTCGGCTAACAAGGTCCGGCGTCACAAGGGATCGTTGTTTTTGAACGGAATTGAAGACCTGCAGGACCAGGTGCTTGACATTCTGGCTAAACATCAGGGTGTGCTCGCCTTAGGGGGGCTTAAAGCTGAGCATGTCCAGAATGCAAAGGAAAAGCTTAAAAATCATAAAGGCTTAGTCATTTGGCCTTAGTACGTCACTATAACCTCGCCATGCCCAAGAACATCAATTACATTTCAAACGAGATGATATCGGAGTAGGTCTGACTGATCCCTGCGACTTGCTCAACGTCGAAGTTGAGCTAAATATGATCAAGGCTCTCGATGAGCAAATTCGTCGTTGGTCACTGGCGCGCGCACGTCGGTTGGGAAAACCAGGTTAGTCCAGATCGAAAGATCGGCAAGCCGCACTTACGCGTCGCAGCTGCGGCTATTTTCGAATGTAGCTCGCGCGGACTGGCCAACCGCGTCCATTCGGTGCGGAAGTTGGGCTAATGTAGGTAGTCTACCATCTCTCCACTGCTCCCTCGCTTACGCTGCGGGTTACGTTGCGCTGCGGGTTACGAGGTGGAGCAGACTAGCCCTCGGTTTGCAATTGCTGCTGGATTTTTTCGATGCGTTTGGGGGATACGCTCATGCGTGTTCCGAGTTTTTGCGCATGGACCGACACGCGGTACTCCTCGATCATCCAACGATACTCCAATAACAGACCAGCTGGATGCCACCGACTCTTGTGCTTGGAAAATGCCAACTGACTCTCAAGCCTCGCGATGCGCTCGCTATAGTCCAACTGGGCTTGGGCCGGACCGGCATCAACCTGCTGGTCTTTGGCAAACCCGCCGACGCGAAGCTTCTCAAGCCTCAAGGCGATCGCGGCCAGGAAACGCGGCAAGTCCTTGATGTACACCCACGGCGTATGCATTGCATGGGCTGGATCCAAAAGGCTATCAAGCTGCTCGAATCGCCGTCGCTTGCTCCCAAAGCGCTTTAGGTAACCCCTCCCTTTGCTTGCGCACCTGATAGTAGGCTTCTGCGAACTTTGGTACCCATCGGGCGATCTCCCCAGCAGCCATTCCGATCTTTTGGACTCCCCCAGTGGTCCGCGCTTGCCAATCGACAAGCCCCCTTGGGCACGGTTCAAAACGACCGGTATCCCTTGGCCAATTGGTTTCGACAAACGCCAAACGAGCCATCAAATGCGCGACGTAGTCGGTCAACGCTCCGGCATCCATACGATCCGACAACCACAGCGAACTCTGCGTCCACTTGGGCATGTACTGTATCTGACCCTTGATCTCCCGTCGGTTGTTTGACGACAGCAATCGAATGACACCCTCTTGCAACTGCTGCTGTGCAAGGTGTGGATGATCGTAAATGATTGTCGCTGCTTTACCCTCCCGTACAATCAAACTCGGGTAGCGTTCCATGCGCACCCCTCCGATCAGTTCGATCACTTTCTCCGGTAGCTGTTCGATGTCCCATTGCTGCATCGAGGTCCGTTGCCAAGCGTACTGTGCTTGCACCACACTCCCCTGCCCTGCCCTGCTAGTCGCATCGGTTTGTCGATGGGCAACTTGTAAAACGGCATCGAG
>JBJTAQ010000086.1:0-3013 GCA_046090945.1 Pirellula sp. | reverse complement strand
AAATTTCGGCCATCGGGGACTCCCGCGTGGAGGGAATCCCGCTCCAGATAATCAAGCTTGTCGATATCGATAGGTCCACTGAGAATGGATCGCAGGATCGAGTGCAGAGGGTCTGTGACTCGACCCTTGCTCGGATTAAGGAATTCCGCAATAGACTCCGGATCAAGATCCCAATCGGATTTCAGAAGACTCGATATCTCCGTGTGAATCAGCATCCGTCTCGCAAGGATCTCGTGCCGAGGGGAACCGATCAACCCAAGATCCTCAATCAAATGACAGTATGGCCAGTGGCCAAGGTCGTGAAATAACGCAGATACCAATAAAAGCGATGCGTCATGGTCTCCAAAGAGCATCGGTTGCTTCGGATCGCTCGCTAACTGCTTGAGTACCTCAATGGCGTTTCGATAAACCCCTAGCGAATGCTCAAAGCGAGAATGGGTCGCACCAGGATAGACTAGAGAAACCAGACCCAATTGGCTCACACCTGCCAGCCGTCGAAACGCCGACGAATCCACGAGCTTTCGCACTCGAGCGGTTATCGGTACATCGATCTCGGGACTAATCCGAATGACAGATGCGGTAGGTTGCAACTCCGGAATCATTGACGAATAGGACTCTCTGAAGGACTTTTTCTTTGGATTTAAGCAGAAAACAGGCGGCTTTGCGGTTTTGACAAAACCCTTGAGCCCTGTCAGTTGTCAACCGGTTAGAATAATCCTAGGTCAATGCATTTTAGCCGAAACAGCGCACGATGGATGGCGGATACCTGCCGCCAAAGGAAATGTCAGAGTCGATTTGGCCGGAGGGTCAAGCAACCACGGAACTGTTGGTCGATGTCCGAGAGGGCAAGCCGCAGGCGGTCGAGGAACTCCTCGATCGCCACAGGGACCCCTTGCGACGCATGATCGCCATGAGGTTAGACCAGCGATTGGCTCAGCGAGTCGACGTCAGCGACATTATCCAAGACGTACTCATTGAGGCCAACCGCAGGTTGATCGATTACGTTAACGCGCCGACAATCCCGTTTCATCTTTGGATCCGACAGATCGCCAAAGATCGAATCATTGATGCCCACCGTCGTCATCGTCTCTCCGCCAAACGAAGTGTTGATAGGGAGCAAGGTCCTATCGGTTTTGCCTCCAACGAGCAGTCCACCATCGAATTGGCAAACCAATTCAAGGATGACGGTTTGACACCGGCAGCCGCTGCCACTCAAAAAGAACTAGCGCAGCACATGGAATTGGCTATCTCACAACTCAAAGACCCAGACCGGGAGATCATCCTCATGCGGCACTTCGAGCAACTCAACAACCAAGAAATTGCGCAGTCCCTAGGGCTGACTGAACCGGCTGCGAGCATGAGGTATCTTCGAGCGATCAAACGACTTCGGGAGGTAATCGAAGGCTTGCCGAATCTCAATAGGGAAATTCGTGAATGAACGCCGAGCTACCCCCTGAGTCCATCGAGGATCAGACGCAGCTAGACGAATTCCAAGTCGACGAGGATCTCGCTCTGCTAGTCGCCGAGCTTACCGATCAATTGCAAAATGGGAAATCGGTCGACATCAATCAGGTGTGCCTAGAACATCCACTGTGCTTAAAAAACTCTCGACTAGCTGATGAACTTCGAGCCATTTGGGGGACGATCATTGTCACCGATGCGATCGGAAGTCATGAAGCCCGATCTAACTCCGACACAACCAATCAAGCCCAGGATTCGAGCGTTTGGCGTTTGTCTCTTCCTTGTGAATTTGGTGATTATTGGTTGGTCGAAGAGGTTGGCAGAGGTGGAATGGGTGTGGTTTACCGTGCCGAGCAAGCTAGCTTAGGTCGCCAGGTAGCCGTAAAAATGATTCTCAAGGATCAATTGGCTTCGGATGCCGAACGGCAACGGTTTTTTGCAGAAGCCAAAGCGACCGCACAACTTCAGCATCCAGGAATCGTTCCCGTTTACGATGTTGGGGAAATCGATGGGCGGCCTTATTTCGCCATGCAATACATCCAGGGACGTACCCTCCAGGAACTCATCAACACCAATGCGATTGATGAACGCAATGCAATCCGAGTCGTTCAGATGATCGCCGAAGCGGTCGACTTTGCCCATCAAAATGGAGTATTGCACAGAGATATAAAACCATCAAATATTCTCGTCGATGCCAAAGGGATTGCAAGACTGACGGACTTTGGCCTCGCGAAACATTCAGACGCCGGAGAATCACTCACCCGCACCGGTGTCGTTTTAGGGACTCCAAGTTACATGAGTCCTGAGCAAGCCAGTGGACGCATGGGAACCATCAGCCCCGCTTCGGACGTCTACAGCTTGGGCTCGGTTCTTTACCACTCCCTGACCGGTAGACCTCCCTTTGTGGCCAAAAACACCATGGATATGCTCCTTCAAGTCATGGAGCAGGATCCACCGAGTCCGAGACTCTTAAATCCGAAGATCGATCGAGATCTAGAAATGATCCTCGTGAGGTGCTTGCAAAAACCACCCGATCTTCGCTATCCGAGCGCTTCGAAACTCGCAGCCGACCTAGCGGCCTATCTGAAAGACGAGCCGATATCCGCCAGATCTGGACAGTTTGCTCAAGTCGTTGCACGGTGGTTTCGTGAAACCCATCACGCGCCTGTGCTCGAAAACTGGGGGTTGCTCTGGATGTGGCATTCCCTCGTTCTTGTGATTGCAAGTATTTTGACTGAGCTTCTGCAATGGAATCATGCAGGGCGGTTATCCTATGCACTCTTGTGGACTGTAGGCTTGGGGAGTTGGGCTGCAGTTTTCTGGGCCCTGCGCCGCCGAATGGGACCCGTAACGTTCGTCGAGCGTCAGATTGCCCACGTCTGGGGTGCTGCGATGATCGGTATCGGAGCCCTGTTTCCTGTCGAATGGGCGCTGGGACTCGATGCCCTACGCCTGACACCTCTGCTGGCAGTCATCACTGGAATGATGTTTTTCATCAAGGCTGGAATTCTCAGCGGTGCGTTCTACGTTCAAGCCGCAAGTTTATTCGTGG
>JBJTAQ010000085.1:0-4620 GCA_046090945.1 Pirellula sp. | reverse complement strand
TCATCCCGCTTCTTTTGTACCTGCTGCAGCGATTGGATCATCTCATCCAAAGCCCCTAAGATCTCGTCCTCGATCGACTGGGTGTTTGCCGAAACATCCGCCGAATTTAATCTCGCCACTACCAACTGCGCATCTCGAATGACCTGCTCGAGCGCCTCGGGAAACGCTTGGCTAGACCCCTCGTCCTTCAATAGCAACATGGCTCGCTGGCCCTCCATCGCTACCTTCAGTTGCTCGGTCGAAAGCTTATTTGCCTGGATCTCCAACTGCCGATCCTTTTCATCCCCAGAAAGCCTTTCAAGCTTCTCGGTCTGCTCTCGAATCGTTTTCTCCCACTCGGCCATCCGCTTAAGCCGTGTCTCAAGATCCACAAGCGTTCGTTCGATCTCTTCTTCTCGCAACTGCATCAGGATCTTTTCAAGCTCAGTGATCGCTTGTTGAAGTTCCTCTTCGGCCTGCTGCTGCTCCTCGATCGCCTCCTTGCGCTTGTCCTGTCTCAAGCTCTTCTCTGCCTCCTGCATCCTCTGCCGCGCTTTGCGAACTCGCTCACGAGCTTGATCCTCCTTGCTCGGCGGTTTCTTGTTTTGAGACTGATCCGACTGATCCGACTGATCAGACCGATCAGACCGATCTGACCGATCTGACCGATCTGACCGATCTGACTGATCCGACTGATCTTTTTTGTCATTGAGTTCATTCTCAGTTGACTGGAGTTGTTTCTCCAAATCGCTCTGGTCCTTAGCAGCGCTCTCTTTGTCTTGGCCGGCTTCGGTTCGGCCTCGGGTCGCCTTTTGGATATTTTCGATCCGACGAATGTCCTTGAGAACGTCCTCAAGACGCTTGCGCTCGTCTTTGATTCTTGAGGAGCGGTTTTCGCTTTGTAGCAACTCTAGAAGTTTTTTTAGATTGTCTCTGCTGGCTTCCAACTCAGGGATTGCGCGTGAGAATTGACCTTTAGCCAGCAACTCACTGGCTTGTTGCATCCGCTGCTGGGTGGCAAGCTGTTTGCTCATCTGTGCGGCTTGCATCAGCAATGCGGCTCGGGTCGGATTCGAGGCAGCCTCGAGCTGACTCATCCGCAGAAAGATCTCTTCGAGATTGGCATACTGGGTCGCCAGAGCCTTTTGCTCTTTCTGTAGTTCTGCTACGGAGTCTGCAGACTCTTGAGAATAAGCCGATCCGAGGATCAGGATGCCAACGAGATACCCAACGAGCATGACAGTTCGACTTAGCATGGTTTGGTTCATGTCTGGCTTTAGACTTTTGATTATTTGAGTTGGTCCAAGTTGCTTTTCTTTTGCTGCTGCTTGGATCGATCGATCAGTTTGGACTCCCGATCGATCAAGCCTCGGACCCGATCGATGATTTCGTTGAGGTCTTGAAGTTCGATCATATCGGCTAAGATCGCGTTGAGTGCGGCAATGATTTCGTTGTTCTTACTGATGGACTGATCGAGCATGAGTGCAAGCTCCTCTGGGCTCTGTTTGGACAACGAAGCCTCCAACTGATCGATCTGCTGAGCAAAGGGTTTCCATTGCGATTCGAGCATCGCCTCCATGGGTATTTTGATTTTCTGCCCAAGTCGTTCTCGGCGGTCGTTGCTGTCGATACGGTTGTTGATCAGCTCGGCGACCAAGAGTGAAATTTCGCTTAGAACTCCCTTGAGTTCCCCCTCGGACTTCGAGCTTTGGGCGGCTGCTTGCTGGGCCCGCAGCAGAAGGATCCTAGCCCGCGTCTGAGCTGGCGTCTCCTTGTTGTCAGCTTGATTCTGAGCTTGATCCTGGGGATCTCCAGCCCCTGATGCATCGGCTATCGGCTGATCTGCTCCCTTGTTGCTCTTGTTGGTCAGCACCAGCAAGTCCCTGAGCTGTCCAAGTTCGCTGATAATCTGTTCGAGTCTCCGGCGCATGGCCGCTTCGCGTCGATCGATCAGGACCAGGAATTGGTCCTCGGTGACCACACTTAACTGGATCGGTGTCGATCGTCCAACATGCGAGCTAGGAGCAGCATCTGGTGTCGCAGGGACATCGTAGTAATCCGATGCAGCCACCATCAAGGAGTACACGGAACCGACCGTTGGAGTGGTCTGTCCGGCATCCTTCATGGCTTTCAGGTCAATGTCCAAGTCTCCGGCACCTTGTGGACTGACCTGAAGCTCCGATTGAATTGTCTCTTGTTCGTCGATCCTAGATTCGACCCAGGCTGATTGCAGATCGTAATCGTCTTTGATTTTGCTCCGGATTGGCAATTTGGCGTTCTCGGTGATTGCCGTCGAGATACCTTCGAGTACGAAATCGATCTCTGGAACGTTGTCGGCAGTTGCCGCGATAACGTACTGCTGGACTCGGGTCGAACAAAGCCCCTGCTCATCCCACAATCGGATCTCAGCGAAAAGATTTCCGCGAAGGATTGTTGCAGGGATCGCAAACTCGCTGACAGGCTTTTCGAGTTCGACGGTGAACAGACGCTTGGCATCTTCATCGCCGGTGCCAGCGATCTGCATGACGTCCGCTTTGCGAATCGGTTTGTTGGCTCGTATCCAAAAACCAACCTGGGATCCTTGAGGCAGTCGCATCCCATTTCGAAATTCGAGTCGCTCATTTCCCCAAGTCGTTTTGGTGGAACGTTGCAAGTAGCTTGGGTACTGAACATCCACTTGTGTTGCAACCGCAAGGGGAGCATCGACGGTTTCGAGGACCAAGTTCGAGAGCCTTGCGTCGCCACCGACGATTGAGAACCATAAATTATCGTTGATCGCTTCGAGAGGCGGACCATCGAGTATAAACTCTCGCGGGTTGGACGTGGTGTAGCTCATCATACTGGCGCGGCCCCGGTTCCCGGCGCGATCGCGGTAATGGAATGCACATTTGTCGTAAGGCTCCGCTAAGAGGTCTTTGGCAGTGGTCCGCAAGCGTACCGAGGAGCCTTTCGGAGCCAACAAGCGATTGTTCTCCATCGGCACCAAGTACCGATCCCGGGACGTCGAATTGGTGAAGGCAGGTATCTCGAGTTCCACTCCGACGACTCCGAGAGATGTTCTCCTGGGCCACGGACTGTCCGATAACCCATAGAGCCGTTTAGACCAATGAGATACCAAATCCGGATGCAGCATCGATCCGATTCCGAATAGGCCGATCAAGCCTGCCAAGATTCCAAGTTCCCATTGGAGCGTGGAGAGTCGCACCAACGAGTTCACATCGATTGAGCTAATTTTTTCAACCGCCTTGCGTGCCGCAAGCTCGATCATTCCCGGTCTGTTCGGATGTTCGATCGACTCGACCCCCTCGGATCTTAGATGCGTCGACGGATTGGCGGCTTGTACCGCAGTGATTAGGGTGCTTTGAAAGTCCGGATGCCGCCGCTCGATGGCAAGTGCAAGCGATGAATCGCTCCAATGCACCAACCAACGGTTCCAAAAATAATGGTATAAAATGCCAATGCTTCCGGCGGCGATGATCCCAAGCATGATCACCCGTACGAACCTTGGTGATTCGTCCGAGCCAAACCGGGTGGGTAGATAGTCGATTAGTCCAAAGGCAATAAATGAACCCAACAACCAGATCACAAGCACCGCAATCCCTTGGGTGGCGATGACGCGACTGATCAGGCCTCGGAGTTCCGAAAGTTTATGTCGAATGGGTGTTGGAAGTTTCCATGTGCTCGCATTGCTCATAGGTCTCAATTGTAACAAGAAAACCTGGTCCGCAAAAAAGGATCCTTGAGTTTGAGTTCAAGCTCTCCCGAAAACCCTATCAATCCGTGGGAAGCCTCGCTACCTCCAAGCGACCTTTCCCCGGCGACATCACAGACGGATCATTACGAAATCCGGTTCAGCGGTAATCTGCAGTACACAGACATCTCCGATTACTTTGGATCGGCTCTGCGGCTCGGATGCGTCTTGCCTCTTCTTGTTTTCTCCGCCTTGATTTGGGCCGGAATCCTCGCAATTGTCCTGGGCGTGATCGGATTGATCCTTGTCCTGACCCTTTCCATCCTGGCTTTTTGGTTCCTTTGGATTCGTTACGAAGGCAAAAACCATGCAAATCGATTGCTCAAACGGCGCCCCTGGCTCATCGGTCCAACACACGGTGTCGTCGACTCCGGTCGGATCACCGTATGGCACAACCAAGTTTGCATCCAATCCCACATTTCCTCCTTCATGGTCAATACCCTTCGAGGCATGATCTGTTTCCCTGATGCCGAAAACCCGTTTCCTTGGACGATGATTCCCAGTACCTGCTTTTTCGAAGACCAATGGTACGATCTTGTTTCCAACCTAAGGCAACCGAACAGCTTCGCGGCACTCGTCGTCCCTCCACGTCCAATCGATGGGCATGAGTGCGTGCTTGCCGCTGGGCGAAGTTTCGCCTTAAAAAACAGGACCAAGGCGCTTGCATGGCGTCCTTCCTCAGGCGTATTCCTTTTAATCCTCGTTTTCGGAACCTGGGTAAGTTTTGCCATGTCGACGTTGGTCCGATTCCAAAACTTAGAAGTCCTTCTTTCGATTTGCGCCCTGAGTTGGGTCGTGGCCGAATTGACGAGGTACCTCCTGGCACGCTTGCAGTTGTTCCGGGATTTCTGGGACCCAAAGCGTCCAGCGTACCGCAAACGATCGATCGA
>JBJTAQ010000084.1:0-7616 GCA_046090945.1 Pirellula sp. | reverse complement strand
GGTTCCTTGGGCATCCCTTTCTTTAGTTCATCGTAATGCTTCTTGAGTGTTTTCCAGCGTTCGAGCGACTCACCCTTGAGCTTCTTTGCGTAATCGACTCCTTTGAGTTCGTTTTCGATCTGAAGATAGGCCAATACGGCGATCGACCGTTCATCGGGTTGCCGTTGGGATTGAGCTTTGCGAAGGGCAGGGCGAACATCCGGAGGGAATTTTTCGATCGCAGCGTCGATCGTCTTGGATCGCGATTCATGTTGCAACGCGTCGAGTTCGGACCGAATTGGTTCAGCGCATTGTAGCCAAGCATCGAGAGCTTCCTGATGCTGTGCAATGGACTGAGACTCCGAGACAATATCGTAGCGAGGTTCCAAGGGGGCGAAGAAGGCTTGAAGGCGATAGTAATCTTTTTGCAGTAGCGGATCGAATTTGTGATCGTGGCAGCGAGCACAGGAAAACCCCAAGCCCAGAAAGACTTCCCCGGTCACATCGGTAATGTCGTTGAGAATGTTGTCCCAATGGGACCGCACATCGCGTTGGTTGTATTCGTAGATCCAATGCCTCAAGTAACCTGTCGCTGCATTCATGCGATCGGAATCGGGGTCGAGTTCATCGCCAGCGAGTTGTTCGGCGATGAACTGCGCGTAGGGAATATCTTCGTTGAAAGCTTGGATCACATAGTCGCGGTACCTGTAAGCGCTAGGGCGGAAATCGTCTTGTTTGAAACCATCGGATTCCGCGAACCGGACCAAGTCCAACCAGTATCGACCCCAGCGCTGGCCGTATCGAGAATCATCCAAGAGTCTGTCGACAAGCCCGTTGTATCTAGGTGTGCCGTCGGCATCGAAGGCGGGTTGTTCGAAGTAAGCTTGGAGTTCCTCGAAGGATGGTGGGATACCCATTAGATCCAGATAGAGGCGTCGTACTAAGATCGATTCCTCGGCTCGATCTCCGAGAGCCAAACCTTGGGACTGGAGTTTCTCAGAAATAAAAGCGTCAACTGGATTCAGGAAATTTGAGGTTGGTATATCGGGATCGCTCAGGGGCTGAAAGAACCAGTAATCTCGATCCGTTCGGGAAACGTTGTCTTGATCGTTCAGTGACGAGAGTTGCTGGACGTAAAGAGGCCAAGGAGCCCCGGCTCGTACCCAATTCTCGAGAGCTTGGATTTTTTCGTCCGAGAGTTTTTTATTCGGTGGCATTTCCAAGCCTTCGTGCCGGACGGCTTGGAGGATCAGGCTCTCGCTGGGCTTCAGAGGATCGACGATAGGTCCGGATTGACCACCTCGAAGGAATGGTTCGGGCTTGTCGAGCCGCAAGTCCGATTCCGACTTGTCTGGACCATGGCAGGCGATGCAATGTTCGATCAGGATCGGGCGGATGGATTGCTCGAAAAGTTTATTCGATTCGGAAGTCCCGGATTCTTGCGCGTAGGAACTCTGGTAAACGGCAAGGAACGCCGTTATAAAAAATCCAAGTAGCAGGGCCGATTGGGATTTGCAGTGGAACATACGCGATGGATCAATGGAAAGAACCCGAGCCGATCCCTATAGCATACAACGAGATAATCCGCGTAGTCGAAGGCATTTCGAAGAATTTGGGCCCTCCCGGCACGCAAGGTATTTGCCTACAGCCTCTGGCCAGAAATCGGAGGTGATTTCTCCAAAATCACCGCCACTGCGGGCTTCGCTACGTCGTATACTCGGAGTTGAATCGGACGTATTCGGTATTTAGGTCCGTCGTCCAGTGGGTTGCCGATCCGGGTCCAAGTCCCACGTCGAGTTCGATGAGCGTGAGCTTGCTTCCACGGATCGATTCGCTGACTTGTTTGGCATCGAAGTCTAGTGGTTCACCGGCGTCGAACAAGGGAAGATGGTTGATTTTTAATGCCGTCCGTTTGGGTTGAATGGGAACACCTGCATAACCAGCGGCTGAAACGATTCTTCCCCAATTCGGATCGCCTCCTGTGATCGCGGTTTTGACTAGATTGCTAAGCGCGATACTTCTGGCGATTGCATCAGCATCGGCTTGGGTGTTGGCACCTCGAACGCAGATCTCAAGCAGATGGGTTGCTCCCTCCCCATCGTCCGGAATCTTCTTTGCAAGTTCAATGCACAGTTCCGTCAACTCTGTTTCAAAAATCGCCAAATCGGCGTCATCGAGGGTGGGATGCTGGTCCGAGGGAGCTTGTGCTAAGAGCACCAGCGAGTCATTGGTGCTCATGTGTCCTTCGACACTGATGCAATTGAAAGATCGATTTGCGGCAGCTTGTAAGAGCCTTTGAGCTTGGGTGGCTTCGATCGGCGCGTCGGTCACAACGATTGCCAGCATCGTGGCCATTTTGGGACCGATCATGCCGGCCCCCTTGCACATTCCTACCATCGAATAGGAACTCTTCGAGGTTCTGATACTTCGATGCGCAGTCTTGCGAAACGCATCGGTGGTCATGATACCATCGACGGCATCGAAGAAATGTGACTCGGATTCTCCCAGTTTCTTTGCTGCTTGCTCGATTCCCGCTCTGATCTTATTCATCGGCAGTTTTCGCCCGATGATCCCGGTGCTCATGACTAGAAAGTCTTCCGCTTTTAGGTTTGAGGTCGAGCCGATGGAATGTGCGGCAAGCTGTGTCATTTCTGCCGCGTCGAGTTCTCCTTGGAGGCCCGTACAGGCGTTTGCGTTTCCACTGTTGACGACGATGCCACGGAGTTTCGGCGAGGGTGTGCGTGATCGGGATAGGACCACAGGTGCGGCGACGATTTGATTGGTGGTATAAACTCCTGCGGCAGAGCAAGGTTCATCGGAGACAATCAGTGCCACATCCTTGGCGCCTGCTCGGCTCTTGATCCCGGCGCTGACTCCAGCGAAACGAAACCCCTTGGGCAACTGCATCATTCAAGTCTCCTTGGCAGAGGCGATCAGGCGTCAGCCAGATCGGCAATGTAAAAGCTTCCGTAGGTGTGAACTCGATCGAGTTGATGGAGTTTGGAAGCAAGATCGTTGTGGAACGTCAGCAACTCGGGCAGAAGGTAAGTTTTGCCGTTTCTGTGGACTGTGACATCGTTGAGAAAGTCGGTTCGCAGTCCACCGGACCGCCATAGGATCCGAGTGCCAGGGGCGGACCGATCCAAGATCGCTTGCCATTCGGATTCCAAAAGAGGGAAGTAATGATCGCTGAGCCAATCCATGTGGTCCAACAGCACGAATCGCGAGATTTGACCTTGATGTTTTCTCAGGAAGCCTTCGACGGAATCGGTCCGGATCGTCAACTGATCGAGTAGGCCTGCGCGTAGTCTTTCGAAGTTCTCCGCTTTGAGGTATTCGGGGCAGCAGGATGGAGTGTACGAGCCTGTGATATAGACCCGCCAAAAATAATTGTCTTGGACAGGAAGTTTCGAAAAGACTGCATCGAGTGAGTCTTCGACGAATTTAACGATGCCGCCTGGATACTGATCGTCGATCTGCTTGCGTTGGGCTTTTGGCACCCCCAAAAGGCTCAGCGTTGTGTCGCGATTCATCGCGAATTGCAGCGTCTTGGACCAGATCTTGTCCTTGAGTTCCGCGTAGAGTTGGCGCTGGGTTTCCAGATTCGTAGAATCGAGCAGTCGATCGATTTCCGGTCGGCATCTTGCAACTTTGTCGACGTAGTTGCCGACCATGTGTGCAAAGGCTCCCGAGGTGCCTCGGAAGTAAAAGCTCTTTTTGGGATGATCGAAGAACTTAATCCACCGATCCCAGTACTTGCGGGTCGCGGGTGTTAAGCTTTCGCGAAGTTTCGCTGCATAGATGGATTCGGCCATCGGCAAACGACCTTGGCCGAACATGTCGAAGAATTGGTTGTAGTCCAGATTCTTGATCGCAGAGACCTTGAGCTCCAGCAGCGCGTTTTGCCTTGGGTTCATATCCACGGCATAGACGTGACCTGCACCTGCAAGCAGATAGTCCAAGGCATTGCAGCCTGCCGAACTAATCACCAGCAAATGGTCTTTGCTGCTTAAGTTCAGAGCTTGACGATCAAGCCTGGGGTCTTCCCAGCAGGTGTTGTAGACAAGGTTATTACCATGAACGAATTTAAATACGCGTCTAGAGACCCATTCACTAATTGGCATCGGCTTGAAAAATCTAAGTTGCTGACGTTCTAGGGTTGCTTGCGATTCGGATTGTTGGGTACCTGGTTAGGGTTCGCCTGATTCGGATTGGCATTCGGATTGGCATTCGGATTCGCGTTAGGATTCGCGTTAGGATTCGCGTTCGGGTTCGCGTTAGGTTGATTGGGTTGGTTCGGGTTCGCTTGGTTTGCCTTCTGGTTTGGATCCAATGCTGGAGCTTTGCGTTGTCCAGGGCCCATCATCGGGCGAATGGCGTCGCCGCCGACGGGAAGAAGGGTGTTCATCTGAGCCACTCCGGAACTTTCCATCGACCGATTCCATGGGATAGCAAAGGCGACGAAGGTTCCGAGTTTGACATCGACGACGTAGAGCAGGGATTGGGAAGCTCGAACTTGTCCGCCCGTGGGAGCCGAGGCTGCTGCACCACTGACCAAGAGGTACTCGGGGTTTTTGCCTGGAGGTCCCAGGTACTGCGCAACGTTGGTTGCAAAGAGTCCGCCGAAGGCACCCATGCGTGGGTAGTAGACCCAGCCCTTGAGATCGCCGGTGATGAAGTCCAGAGCGAAGATGCCTTCGGCTTCTTCGCCAGCGGCTGCCGTGCAAACCGCGAGGGTCGAGCTCCCATGGGTGGCCGTTGCAGAAAGCCACTCGGCGGGCAGATCCGGATGGATTCGATTTTCAGGAATGCCACCCCGCGAGGCTGGCAGGCTCGAAAGCTTGAGTTCGTCGGCAGACCACCGACCTGCAAAGAATGTGGCGACGAACATCGCACACAGCCCAATACCAGCAGCCAAACCAGCCCAGAAGGCACGTCCAAAACGGGTGTGTAGCTTTTCCACGGCAGAGGATCTCCGATTTGCAGCCTTAAAAAATCAATCATCAAGGGATCGCATAGACTTCTAGCATCCAAATAAGTGTATCGGATTTTCCTGTCTGAATGAACGGAAGTTGCATCAAACCTATTAAAAAACTGACCATAAAAAATCCGTCCGAGCCTATTTACGAAAAAACCCCACCGAGTCAATCTGCTCGATGGGGTTGAATCCGGACTGGATCGTAGACGCGAAAACTTAGTCGACCGAAGCCAATTTGTTGGCTTGGATGTCGGCAAAGTTGAAGCTCATTTCAAGCTTGTCGCCACCGATCAAACGGATGGTCTTTTCCTTGGTTATGCCATTATGGGTCACTTGGATCTTGTAGTCATCCCAAGCCTCCCCGACCTTGAGCTGCTTGGTCCGGTAGACCCTCAAAGCCCCATCGCTCTTGGTGGAATTGTTCGCAAGAACCACTTTTGCTCCTTCTGGCACGTTCAGTGTCAGTGTGGTTTCAACCGGATCATCGCTGATCGAAGGATCAAAGACTACCGATTCGACGCTTCCAGCCTTGGCGATCACTGTTTTCGTCTGGCTAACTTCCTTGCCATCGACCTCGTAAACCGCTTGGACTTCGAATCGATAAGCTTCGCTCGGATTCAGATCCTTGCTGACAAAGTGCCGGGAGGTGCCGGTCGCTTTGGTTGGATTTCCATTGACGAAGAGTTTGGCATTCATCGGAACGTCGACTGACAACTGAATTTCCGTTGAGCCAACCGATGGTTTGGAGGGAATCGCGCGACTGGCCGAAAAAGTTTGGCCGCCGATGAAGCTATCTTGGCCCGAGTAACCAGGCACGCTGTAGCCGCTCTCGGTAGCGCTGTACTCATAGGAAGGGACATAGGATCGCGAGACGCCGTATCCGCCGGAGCTGCCACCCGAGGATCCGCCGCCAGACGAACCGCCACCGTAATAGCTACCACCGTAGTAGCTGCCACCGGATGAGCCCCCACCCGATGAACCACCACCGGAGGATCCGTAGCTGTAGCTGCTGACTCGATACGTTCCCGAGGAGCCATAGCTGCCAGAGGAACCGTAACTGCTCGAGCCATATCCACCGGAGCTACCGTGATGGGCGCTCCAGCGAGCAGCATGCCGAGCATGCTTGGCTGCCAAGTGCGTATGAACGGCATTGTGAAGACGTCGAAGTGGACCTACATATCCACCTGAAGAGCCTCCGGATGATCCGTGCGATGTGACATAGTACCCACTGGACCCATAACCACCGCTAGAACCGTGGCCAGCAACCGCGTTGCCTCCAAGCAGTCCTGCAGAACATACGGCAAGTGCCGTTAACATCAATCTCTTGATCATCTCCTGGTCGCTCCCTTACTCAATGGTGCTCATGCGATCTATGAACGTAGCGGTACGACGAGCCACGTCGCCGTAAAGTTCCCTGAGAATAAACCAAAAACTTGGCAATTCAAGCCGACTGGGTAAGATTTGCGGGGTGTTAGACGGGTTATGCCGTGCGGGGTTTGGCGATCGCTGCACGGACAGCCTGCAGGACTCGGGTTTGGACGTCGCTGAATTCCCCGTCAAGAAAAGCGCCGGCGGCTGCACGGTGTCCCCCGCCAGCAAATTGTCTTGCCAATTCGTTGCAATCGACATGGCAACGGGAGCGGAAACTGATCTTAAAGCCCCCCTTGAGCTGCTCGATGAAGATCACCGCCACCTTGGTACCCTCGACCGCTAGGGTCAGGTTCACCGCATCCTCGGTATCGCTGGGCAGGGCGCCGGATTCCGTGAAGTCTTCCTTGCGAACATACGTGTGGACCAGTTGTCCGTTGCACTCGACCGTGGCTCGGGCCAAGATCCTCCCCCGCAGCCGAACTCGGCCGATCGTGTCTCGCTCGTATAGATCCCCATAAATCGTCGACGGGGATGCGCCGTGGTCGACCAGCTCGGCAATCACCCGATAGGTATCGCTGGTGGTCGAGGCGAATCGGAACCAACCCGTATCGGTAGCGATGGCGGCATACAGGGCGTTTGCCATCGACTTGGTAATCGGCACCTGCGACTGCTTGGCGCAGAGCGTCACCAAGTGACCTGTGGCTTCGGCGCTGGTGTCCTTGAAGAACTCCGCACCCAAGTCATCTTCGCCGACATGATGGTCGATCACTAGCTTTCGCCCGGGAAATCGGCGGAGGGCTTCTGCCATGGGACCTAACTGGGCCCAAGCACTCGTGTCGAGAACGATCAAACAATCTCCAGTGACCTCTTCGACGTCGATGCTCTCACCGAGCACTCGAATGTTTTGCTTGGGATCCAAAAACGAAAGGGTTGGTGGAGTGGGATGCCCGTTGACGATCATGACTTGTTTGCCCATCCCCTCGAGGATGCCTGCCATCCCGATCTCGCTACCGATCGCATCGCAATCAGGTCGTATGTGACTGGTTAAAACGAAGCGTTGGTGAGAACGCAGGATTGGAATGAGCCGGTCCCAGGCGAGTGTCATGTCATTGGTGTTTCTAAATAAAAGAGGGTGTCGGATTTGCTCTGAAATCCATCACTTGGCGGAGTTCTAGTCAGACCCGTGCGGGAATAGTATAGCCGGTTCGGGGGCTGGCGGGGTTGGACCGGATCAGCGGTCGGATTCGAATCCGGTGTCGATGGGTATTCAGACGCTGGACCATCGACA
>JBJTAQ010000083.1:0-3376 GCA_046090945.1 Pirellula sp. | reverse complement strand
CGATCCGCCAAAGGCCAATTGCGCCAACGCGACCCCAACTTCGATGCTGATCGTCAGCTTCTTGTCCTTGTATTGGTAACCAGCCAAGCCTACCTTCGGGCCTTGCAGAGTCAGCGGACCAAGTTTGATTCCATTGCTTGCCGCGGCTCCGCTTTGGGCTGTTGCAGAAACCGTAAAGCGTTCCTGAGTACGCATATTTTGCTTGGCTTGAGTTCCACTACCGACCGCCCAACTGCCAGCAACGATCTCCACCGCCACGTCGCCAGCGGCGAATAATTGCTTGGGATCGATTCCGCTATTGCCAAACAGAGAATACCGCCAAGTGTTCGCGTTTACTTTCATGACGGTCGCTTTGACCGTTCCATCGGCATTTTTCGCCAGATTGGCGGTAGCAGCGCCGGAGAGTCGCAATTCATTCCCATCGATACTGCTAGCGTCGATCGCCGCTCCCGAGGGGCTTACAAAGGTCACGTCGATGTATCTCTTGGCATTGATTTGCGTGAGATTAATCGTCGATCCATTCGATGGACTGGAAAGCGTCGCATACGCTGGCTCGGACGAAGCAACTCCAGCTTGTGGATCGAAAATCCTAAATCTCTCCGTGCCTGCGGATCCCTTCGCACCAGCGTTATCCGTCCAGCTTTCTTCGAGGTAACTTACGGTGACTTGCAAGCCTGCTTGACCGGCGACCGTTACCGCATCCTTGAACTCCTGGGTCATGGTAATCGGATATCGGAATGTACGATCGTTGTTCGCTTCGAGCGATTTGGTAACCCCAGCGTTGTTGACAGTCAATCCGGAGATCGCTGTACCATTACTGCTTGCAACATAGACATTGAACTCAGCATCTTGATCCAAAATGGACCCATCATGAATGCCTGCTCTGTTGGGATCATGATATACGACCTCAAGATAAGAGAATTCCCCCACGTTGACGATTGCGGTGCTAATCGGTTGCGAAAGATCAGCAGTCAGAGGTCGAAGTGATACAGGGGGAGTCGGCAGATCAGCCACCGCACCTAGGATTGAGAAACCCGTGATCCGCATGTCTTCGAGTTTGAATCCGGCTGGGCCTCCAAAGTTAAATCGAGCAGCACCCTTGAGGCTGAATGCATCCTCCAGCTCAGCGCCTCCGTAGGGGATCTTCACTCCAATTTCCGCCTCAGGCATGTCCACATCGACTTGCCCGTTTGGATTGCGAGTAAACCTTACCGCGCCGCTAAGGGTAACAATATCTGCCACGCCTATAGTCAACTTGGTGCTCGGATCTATCGCCCCTTGCTCATTGAACCCAACCGAAAACTCCTCAACCTTCGCACCAGTTGCGAACTTGACCTGAATATCCTGCTGTCCATCGCCGCTATCCGGTAGTGAAATCGTCTTGTCAATCGCTTGTCCAGAATTGTTGATACGGACGGCAACGGTGCCACTAATTGTTAGGTACTCGTCCAAACCAACCAGTCCTGCAGAACCATAGGCATAGATGGCATGCCGTGAAGGCGATCCCGATGGGGTCTTCCACTTCACAACTCCTACGGTTGCATTGGAAATCAGAAGCCCTATCGCATTCGGATTCAAGACATTGTTTTCGCCCCGGAGTGCTTGTCCATCAGGAAGATAACCAACAAAAATCTCAACCCCCTTGGCCCCGTACATCGTCAGATCACCAACCGTCTGGTAGGTGAAGTTCCCTGTTAGGCTAAAGAACGGTGGAAATTTCACCGCTGCGTTCAGCAAGAAGAGCCTTACGACTTTACCTTCCTCGGCTGTGTACTTAATCGAAATGGTCGTTCCGTTTGCCTGGATGGTCTGATCCACGGCCTTGCCAGTCGTGTTGATTTCAAGCCTAACCATTCCCTCGAATGACGAATCACCTTGACCTGTCTCGACCGTCGCCTGAATGTTGCCAGCTATGCCATCGGTGGTGAAAACAAATCCACCTTGACCAGACTTCAAAACCGTATTGAGAACCGAAACCTCAACATTCGATGCGGCGACTCTGACGACCTTGGTGTTGTTGTCTAGTGTCAATGGTTCAAATACAAAGAACCCCTTAAGAACAAACGGACTGGAAATCGAACTGTCAGTGAAGTTAACTCCGAAATCGATCGAACCGGAAACCCGTACATACTTGCCAGCAGTCAATTCCAAACGCTGGGTGTTTTGGTCGTTGTCGACAATAAACGTCTCATCAACAGCCTGACCAGAACTGTTGATCTCGAGTTGCATCAAACCGCTGAGTCTGAGCGTCGCACCACCTCGAACTAACTCAAGATTATTCGGATTCCATTGAATTCGTCCGGCCAGTCCACTTGGCGTCACTAGCAGCAAGCCAGACAAACCGCTGAGCGTCAGTATTGGATCGCTCGGATTGCCAAGCGAAAGCGATAGATTGCTTAGCGAAACCTTGATCAATGCGGTACCATCCGGACGAAGTGTTCGCTCGAATAGAGCAAATACCGAAAAGCTAACATCCGGGATCTGATCGTTTGTTAAATCAAGGCTGAAAGTAACTTGTCCAGACGCACGTACCAAGCGGTTTCCAAGGTTGATCTTGATCGTACGGTCGGTGCCGGTAATGACCGTGAAACCCGGTTCACCAAAGCTAGATCCAGGTGCAACGAAATTAATTACTGGCGACAAGGATGTACTGCCATTGCTGTTTCGTATAGATGCCCCATTGGACTCAATCGTCATGCCATTGGTTTGCAATCCAACTCCCGGTAGGCCTACGATCGTGATGTTTGCGGCACTGGCCTTGAGTGCGAAATAGCTTGAGCGATCCGCGCGGTCGGTTGGTTTGAATAAGGCTAGACCAAACTCAAGATCCTGAACGACAAGTCCATCGGCTCCATTAGCGCCAGGATCATCACCCGAGTCGATCTTACCGTTTCCATTACTATCCGGATTCCCCACGCCAACAAATGCACGAATCTGACTTGCACCCACCGTCATGGCTGTAACACGCTTGGTCGTGCCATCAGTCAAAACGACATCCAGTGGCTGATCGCTCTTTTTGAAGGCAAATCCCCCACTGATGTAAACGAATTCCTCGATCTTGAACGTAATTTGACCAGTTGCTTGGGTGAGTACCGCACCCTCCATGTTCAAATCCAGGTCGGTCTGCGGACCAGTTCTCACCTTCAGTGGCTTGGCAGCAAAATCAACGATCGTATTGTCCGACGCACTTCTGTTGATTTGCACGCTCAAGGACTCAGCACTAACTTGTAGCTTTTCGACGCCAACCAACGCCACCTGAGTAGCACCCGCCTGAAGTGCTGTCCAACGTCGCGCGCTGCTCGTTACACGTTCTCGCATCAGGGCCAAAGCAAACGAGCCACCCGTAAGTTTCAATCCAACTTCTCTATCGCTTCCT
>JBJTAQ010000082.1:0-5471 GCA_046090945.1 Pirellula sp. | reverse complement strand
AGCAGGCGTTTTTGCGGCTTTGTGATCCGGCTTTGGATATTGACCAATGGATCCAAAGTCCCGAGTCGAAGAACGATCCGCAACTTGCCTCCGCTCTGCTTTGGATCGGGCGTATTCGCTCGCTACCCGGCTCGGTCGATGAACGGCTCGATGCGGTGAGCGACTTTTCTGCTTTGGGTCAAGGCTCTGGCGAAGTCATCGAGCGTTATGCGAAAGAGGGCAAGCTCGATCTGCTCTTGGAGATGGTACGTCTCATCCCCAAAGGCAGCCGGGATCTGATCTTGCAGAGCAGTTTTACGCAGGGCGAAAACAGCCTGGACCATGTATTTGACAAGGCATGGGAGATACAACGTCCCGAGTTGATCCCCAAGTTTCTCGACGCGCTACTACCGGTGCATCCTGTACGAATTGGACTCAATCGACGCTGGAGTATGCTTGGCCTCGGAGACGCTTGGAAGTTGCAAGTGCCGCTTGATACCAGTGCCATGCAGTTGGCCGCTTTGGAGAGCGAAGGTCAGATTGACCAAGCCGTGCAGCTTGCAAGGCAGATGAGTGAGCCTGCAGCGATTGAAAAGCTATTGCTTCGTAACTATCGCTGGGATGGGTGGCTAGACCTGGATCCATCGCGATTATCTCTAATCTCTGCGGCCTGGTCGGAACTCCCTCGCGTGCTGATCCTCAAGGCTCTGGACCGCGGCCAGGAGGCTCAGGAGTTCTATGAATTGAGGAAGAAGAGCGCAGCCAAGGGAACCGAGCAGCAATTGCTGCTGACCCACTTGGCGATGCTCACAGGCGATGCCCAGACCTTGTTTGATAACCTTAAAGAGAACGCACCCGACCAGCTCACGGGGATCTATTTTCTCCATAACCGAATCGATGAGCTATTGGAATCCGAAGGGCTCCAGGAGCGGACCGAGGCGACGGTAACAAGTTGGCTTGATCGCAACGTGGTCGAAGGGAAAGGCTTCTCGAAGCCGACTCGATTCCAGGCCCTTTTTAGGCGACTCGGAGAGACCAATTGGTCTGAATTGGTCCAAGCTAGGATTCTGCAGTTGATCGACAGCAATCCGCGGGATCGGCAACTGCAGTTGTGGAAGGATTACTTGCAGCAAGCCATGCGATACGGACTCGACGAAAAACGGGCTGAGTTGATCGCGACCGCCCTAAAGAAGCTTGAGGTCGACACCAAATCCGATCGGCGACTGAGCAATAGAATCGCTGGTTTTCCTGAGGCTCAGACGGAACGGGAAATGACCAATGACGATCTTTTCCGCGAGAGTTTTCCCTACATGAAGGAAGCTGCGTATCCGCTGTATCGAGCGATCAAGCTGACGCGCCCGGGCCGATCCGATCGGGAGTCGCTCGAATGGCTCGTGCAAATGCATCAAGGCATCAAACCCGAGGCATGGACTCAAACCGAGGTTTCGAAGGTGTTTCAAGAGGCTGTCACTATCAAGATGCTCGATGGCGGATCGCCTAACGGAATTTTGATCGATTTAGCCGAGTCGCTCGATGCGATGGGGGCTCGAGAGGATGCGATCGCGTTTCTAGAGAATATTCGTGGGGTGAACCGCGCGGATTTGATGAGGTCGAGATTGCTATTCATAACCGGTGACTATCAACAAGCTCGCCAAGTAGCTATGCAAACCCTTGAAAGAGGCTCAGGAGATTTGGAGACATTCCAGTGGAATTCGGAATTGTTCGATGAGCTGAGGGATCAGTCGACGCTGAAAATGCTCGAGCAGAGGATGTTGGCAAGGCCAAGTGGGATGGAGGATTTTGCGAAATACTCCCAAGAGATGCGTCGCTCGGAGAGATTTGAGCTTGCCGAGCCTATCGCTCGTTTCCTTGAACTCCAATACGATTCGTTTCCATCGAGCTTAGCTAGCTTGTGGCTGGAAGATATCTACTGGAGCTGGAATCTGATGCTGCTTGCAAACCATTACCATCAAACAGTCCCGGATCGTCCAGAGCGAGCTGATAGAAACTTTGATCTGACACTTGCAAGTTGCCTCTTCGATATTTTCACAGAGTTTGATTCACCTTCGGGAATTAATATGCGAATGGCTCGGGGTCGCACTTCGATCGGTTGGGATCTGGATTGGTCGCAGTGGGCATGGCGCTACGAACGAGTTCTAGCTGGAGGTTTTTGGCAAGCGGTTCGCCGAGGTGAGCGAGCTAAAGCGGATCGGTTTTTGAGAGCAGCTCATCGACTCAATCCCGAGCAGATCAACACACTGATCGATGCTGTACCGTGGGTGCTCGACAAGTTTGATCGGGAAACACTCAAGGAGTGGTTTTTGGTTTATTACGAGCCCATGGCAGAGCATTTGAAGAAATATCCTCGGGATACACTGATCGCAAACAATGCTGCATGGCTTGCTGCTAAATGCGGATTCGAGTTCGACCAAGCCCTCGAGTTTTCTCGGATGGTCGTCAGTCGGCAACCGAGCGATACCTATTTGGATACGCTTGCCGAAGTCCACTTTGTCAGGGGGGATATCGATAAAGCCATCGAGCTCTCGCTCGAGTGCCAACGACTCAATCCTCGCGATCCCCATCTTCGCCGGCAACTGCAGCGTTACAACGAATCACGGTAAATCAAGGACTAGGAGCGAACGATTCAGTGACATGAAGAAACCTAATCTTTCCAGCTTCATGCGTTCGATTGCACCGCAGATTTGTCTACTGATCTGTTTTCTTGCTGCAAGCGGACCGGAAATTCATGCACAGGAACAGTTCGCTAGCCAGCTTCAAATCTTCAACGGTACCGATCAAACGGTTGAGGTGTTCTGGATTAATACCCTCTCGGAACGGATCTCCAATGGATCGATTCGTCCAGGTCGTGATAGCATAATTCGAACAACGATCGGACATCGTTTTGAGATCCAATCGGAAAATAGAGAGGTGTTGGAAACTGTCACTAGCCAAGTTCGCATCCAGGCATATCGCGTAGGAGGATTACCTAAGTTCTACACGCAGAAAAGCGATGCGCGTGGATATCCCATCGTAGCTTCGGCAAAAGTCAGCCCTTATGCTCTGCGCGAAGCAGCTCATATCATCGATGGTATGCTAGGACAAAGACCCGATCTTCGGGAAGCTATGATCAAGAGTGGTTCACGACTATGCATCTTGGCTTGGAATGAATTTACGACCGATCAACCCGAATGGCAGCGTCTTGGCCGCGGTCAAGCTCCCGGTTTTCCAGAGATTTCGGCAAAGGATTTTTTTGACGCTCGAGCTAGGGGAATGGGAGGAAGTCAGACCGATCCGCTATGCTCTTGCGGGGAAGAAAACCTACTTTGCTACCCAGGAGATCCTTATCCAACTGAAAATATCCTCATTCACGAGCTAGCCCATAACATTCATTTGCGAGGCATGACCAATCTGGATTCCACCTTCGATGACAGGGTAAAAGTATCCTACGATCAAGCGATGGCGTCGGGGCTTTGGAAAAGTAAATACGCGAGTGTCAATCATCACGAGTACTTTGCAGAAGGTGTCCAGTCCTGGTTCGATAATAACCGCGAAGATGATCACGACCACAATCATGTCAACACGCGTGCCGAGTTGATCGATTATGATCCACGACTCGCTGCGCTATGCCGAGAAGTGTTCGGAGATACCGAGTTTCGATACACAAAGCCTCAGACTCGATTAATAGGACACCTGGATGGATACGACCCTCGGATCGCACCTACGTTTGGTTGGCCAGAGAGGCTGAGCAAGGCTCATGCAGAGATTCTCAGGCAAGCCAGGTCGCGTTAATTTAGTGAGCGGCTCGCTGTCGGCGTTGGCGGTGTGCTTCATAGAGCAAGATTGTTCCTGCGATCGCTACGTTCAACGACTCGACTTGTCTGGCCATCGGGATCGTGCATATCGCATCGGCAAGTTCACGTGTCCTGCCGCCCACACCTTGGCCCTCGCTCCCGACGATGAACATCGTCGGTATACGCAAGTCCATCGATTCGATCGATTCGCCTTGGACATCTGCCACAACGACTCGAATCCCAACGCGTTTAGCATCGGCAGCCAGAGCTTGAATCGATGCGACCTGAGGCGGTGATCGAAACCACTGACCTGCTGTGCTTCGAAGAAATTTCGGATGCACCGGGCTGACCGAATCAGGGCTCAAGTACATTCGGTCCGCTCCTAGAGCGACCACTGATCGAAGCAGTGTTCCAGCGTTACCGGGATCCTGGACACCATCGGCTGCTAATACAAGACTGGTATTTAACTTGTCGAGCGAGCTATAGGATAAACCGTTGGTTCCATGAAGGGTTTCCAAACTACCGATTGCGACGACTCCTTCGGGATGCTGGGTAGTGGCAGCCTGGCTGAGCCAGCGTGTATCGACCGAGTACTGCTCTGTGGGGTCTGGTACTCTTTGCAGTAAAGAGCGATTGTCGCTGGCCCAATTCTCGGTATAGAAAATTGCGATCAGGGGCCATCCGGCCGACAGAGCTTCAGTGACCAAGTGGGTTCCTTCGATCAAGAACTCTGATTGACTCTGAGAAACTCTGTGAAGTCGTTTGAGCCTTTTGAGTTGCGGATTGCTTAAGCTCTGAAGTCGTTGAACCAAAGCCATGGGATCACTATTTGGACGATTTAAACTTTGAGTCCCAAGAGGAATTCGGCGTTGTTACGAGTTTTCTGCAATCGGTTTACCAGTTGCTCCATGGCATCGGTGGCGCTGAGTCCTGCAAGGGCCTTTCGCATCAGGACAATTTTCTGATGCTCGATTGGATCCAAGAGGGCTTCCTCGCGGCGTGTGCCACTTTGATAGATGTCGATCGCGGGCCAAATCCGGCGATCGACCAAGGCCCGGTCCAGGACGATTTCCATGTTGCCGGTTCCCTTGAATTCCTCGAAGATCACTTCGTCCATCCGGCTGCCGGTTCCGACCAGTGCGGTGGCGATGATGGTCAGCGAACCACCTTCTTCGACCTTGCGAGCCGCTCCGAAAAACGCTTTCGTTTTTTGCATGGCGTTGGCGTCTAAACCACCTGTTAAGGTTTTTCCCGATTGGATGCATTCGCCATTCCAGGCTCGTGCAAGTCGGGTGATCGAATCGAGAAAGACGATGACATCAACTCCGTCTTCGACCATCCGTTTAGCTTTTTCGAGGACCATCTGGCTGACTTGGATATGCCTTGAGGCTGGTTCGTCAAACGTGCTGCTGATGACCTCGCATTTCGGGCCCCGAACCTCACGTTGCATGTCGGTGACCTCTTCAGGCCGTTCATCGATCAGCAGCATCATGACGTAGGCGTTCGGGTAATTCGCTAGAACGGCTCTTGCCATCTTCTGCATCAAGATCGTTTTGCCGGCTCGAGGAGGGGAGACGATCAAACCGCGTTGGCCGAATCCCAGCGGGGTTACCAAATCAACCACACGGGTGGCCAATTCCGCAGGTTCGGTCTCCATAATTATTCGCTGCTTCGGGTGTAGCGGGGTGAGCAGATCGAACG
>JBJTAQ010000081.1:0-2531 GCA_046090945.1 Pirellula sp. | reverse complement strand
GTAAATGGGCTTGAAGAAATCAGCGCAGCCATCACCACCGTCAAGATGATTGCAGCATGAGAAGGAATGATTGAAATCAGCAAAGCAGATGGATGATCTGCAAATTTGTTCACAATATTCGAATAATCCGAAGGTGGCTTTCGAAAGTCGACTCCCGCTATCGTAAAACCTACGATGGTCGACACAACTGAAACGAATAAGTATGCGAGCAATGCCACGATCGAAGTTACAACCACGGTCCAGACTCGGGGCTTTGAATCAGCCATGGAGGTTGGTGTGGAATTCTCTGTCGAAATGGCTAAGCTTTGTTCCGGTGTTGAAGAAGCATCGTTAGCGGTTAGATTTGACTCGTTCTTTTGTTCTTCGGGCGATGGTACCATGACGATAAACTCCTCAAAAGACAATTTACGTCAGCAAGTGGTTAATACGAACCAAGAAGTCTTCGTATCGAGTGTATCATAATATCCGTCAGATTTCGAGCTTTTTGGATTACTTTTCATCACGAGCCGACCTTCTATGAAAAGCCATAGGGAGTCTGAGGCTCATAGATTGCATCTGCCACGGGAATCATCAGACGTTGTTCCGCACACACCCCAAGGCACCTAAACAACCCTGTGGCCATCGACTGCGGTGCGGCTGAGGAAGCAGCTCTCCCAGGTACATTGCCAACGGTTTTTTGATACAAATCTTTTGTTGGACCCCAGTTCGTCAAAACCCCGTCTATTGAGGAATTTTTGTGAAACCTACTTCTGCAACCTTCGCAGCTTTCATCACCGTTGTTTGGTTCGCATCGATCCGGATCCAAGCACAAGATGTATTGCCATTTCCTCCAACTCCTTCTGCATCCATTCCGGGCGTCACTATCGGCAATTCGACTTACAAGAAGCGCATTGAACCGAAGAGGTTACCGAGTGACGCTCCGAACATCCTGATCATCCTTCTCGATGATGTCGGAAATGGTTTGCCGTCCACTTACGGTGGAGAAATCAACACTCCAACACTGTCTCGCATCGCCGGCAAAGGAATTTCCTACAACCGATTTCACACCACAGCGATGTGCTCACCCACTCGGGCCTCATTGCTCACAGGCAGGAATCATACTCGAGTCGGTAATGTACAAATCGCTGCGATTGCGAATGATTTCGATGGATTCAGCGGAGTCATTCCAAAAACTTCCGCAACCATGGCGGAGGTCCTCAAAGCTTACGGCTACAACACCGCTGCCTTCGGAAAATGGCACAACACACCTGAGGAGCAGATCACATCCAAAGGTCCGTTTGAGTATTGGCCGACGGGTTATGGCTTTGAATATTTCTATGGATTCCTTGCTGGCGAAGCGTCCCAGTACGAACCCACCATGGTACGCAATACCAGCTATGTCGATCACCCTCATACCTCCGGAGGACATGATTACTACCACCTGTCGGAAGATATCGCCGATGATGCGATTGGATGGCTCCGCGAGCAATCTGCCTATGCCCCCGATAAGCCTTGGTTGGTCTATTGGGCCCCAGGAGCCTCTCACGGGCCTCATCAAGTTCCCAAGGAATGGGCAGATAAGTACAAGGGGAAGTTCGATGACGGCTGGGACGCTTATCGCGAACGGGTCTTCGCCAACCAAAAGAAACTGGGTTGGATTCCTGCCGACACGCAACTGACCCCTCGACCCGATACCATGGCATCCTGGGAATCGATTCCCGAGGAAGAAAAGCCATTCCAGCGTCGCCTGATGGAAGTTTTTGCAGGATTCACCGAGCACGCAGATGCCCAAGTTGGTCGGATCGTCGACGAAATCAATGCTCAGGGTGAGCTCGATAACACCCTGATCCTTTACATTTGGGGCGACAATGGTTCCTCCTCGGAAGGTCTCTACGGAACCATCAGCGAGCAACTTGCGCAAAACGGCATCGCGACTAAAATCACGGAGCATATTACCGCATTGAACGAATTGGGAGGGCTCGATGCGTTAGGCTCAGCCAAAACCGACAACATGTACCATGCCGGCTGGGCCTGGGCTGGAAGCACCCCTTATCGCGGCACCAAACTTCAAGGTGCCTATTTTGGCGGTATAAGAAACCCCATGGCGGTTTCTTGGCCAAAGAAAATCAAAGCGTCAACGACTCCTCGATCTCAGTTCCATCATGTCATCGACATTGTTCCCACGGTCTATGATCTACTCGATATTTCACCCCCTAAAATCGTCAATGGGTTTGCTCAGGATGATTTTGACGGAATAAGTCTGACCTACACCTTCGAGGACGCAGCGGCCAAAGGTCAGCGCTCAACCCAGTTCTTCGATATCATGGCCAGCCGAGGCATCTATCACGATGGTTGGTTCGCGTCGGCACGCGGGCCCCGGGAACCATGGGTAGGTGGTATCCCCAAGGGAGTCCAACAGTGGTCTCCCCTGACCGACCAGTGGGAACTGTTTCATATCGAAAAAGATTGGTCTCAGGCTCAGAACCTTGCTGCTGAAGCTCCCGAGCGGTTGGAGGAAATGAAAGCTCTGTTCCTGACCGAGTCAGCAAAAA
>JBJTAQ010000080.1:0-2680 GCA_046090945.1 Pirellula sp. | reverse complement strand
CCACCGACCCGGGCTTGAGTAAATCTACGACCCAACTATGAAATTTTGCTTGGGTGATGATTTCGCCGTCATAAACCTCACGCGCGAAACTTCCAAAGGCCGATAGATTCAAAAGCGAGTGCTCAACACCGCTGAGTCGTTGGTCAGGTTTGGGTTACAAAGGGGCGGGTGAATCCAATGCATAGGCAAAATAGACAATGTTTTCTCGTTGAATTACAGAACTCAATTCGTATCGCAAGCGTTCTTGGTGCAGGTGCATACGCTGTATTTGCTAGCTTACCAGCAAGCGCCCAGGAGCCGGTAAGCGTATCGCTTGCAAGCGCACTCGCACCGGAACAAAAGTGCGACACGAAAGCATGCGACACGAAAGCATCTGATGGCAAATATTGCGACACACAAACCGCCGCTGGACCTGCTGGCACCAAGGCATCGAGTGGCCTGTGCGATGCTTCGGGACTTGGAAAACCCACCTGCGATCAAGCCGGTGGAGCTTGCGACTCTGCAGGTGCTGCGGGTGCTGCAGGTGCTGCCGCCGGTGCTCTAGCCGGCAGCGATTGCGTGCTGATGCCAGGCCTTGCGGCCATGCGTAAAGATTGGGAACAGAGCGGACTTGCATTCCAAAACAATCTGACGCAATTCTACTTTGGCAACACCTCAGGTGGTGTCGAGCGAGATTTCAGATACGCCGGACATGGCGATTACCTCGCCAACTTCGATTTTGGAAAGTTGATTGGCAAGCAAGGAGCGTTTCTGAAACTACGCGCCGAACACCGCTTTGGCGAGACGATCAATGACGCCGTTGGCGTGGTCCTGCCGCCGACGATCGCAGCCGATCTGCCCGTGCGCGACAGCACGAACCTCTACCTGACGAATTGCTTGTTTACCCAAGCTCTCTCGGAGAGCTTCGTGTTGTATGCCGGCAAGCTCGATACGCTTGATGGGGACATGAATGCGTTCGCACACGGTCGAGGCATTCGACAGTTCTCCAACGGTGCGTTCGTCGCAAACCCAATCGCACTTCGCACGATCCCCTATTCGACGCTCGGAACCGGGATGGCCTTCTTGTTAGAAGGCGAACCTTGGTTGATCTTCAACGTCCTCAATGCGACCGATACAACGCGCACGGCCGGCTTCGATCAACTCTTCAACGACGGCGTTGCTCTGGCCTCCGAGATGAGAGTCCCTACGAACTTCTTTGGCAAACCAGGGCATCAACTCATCGCCGGAACTTGGAATAATCGCGAGTTCACCTCGTTGGATCAAGACCCCCGGATCCTGTTCCCGAACGTCCCAATCGCCAAACAAACGGGATCTTGGTCTTTGTACTGGAACTGCGATCAGTATTTGGTCTCGGATGCTTCGAACCCCAAACGAGGCTGGGGTTACTTTGGCCGTGCGGGTATTGCCGACCAAGGGACCAACCCCCTCGGATACTTCCTCAGCGGAGGTATCGGAGGTTCGAGTCCGCTACAAGCTCGCGAACGCGATTCGTTCGGTGTGGGCTACTATTATGCCGCGACGAGCAACGACATCGCTCCTTTTATCAACACGATCTTCGGTGGGTTCACCGACGGCCAAGGGGTCGAGATGTTCTACAACATCGCCACCCGAAAACGATTGACAATCACTCCGGACTTGCAAGTTCTAGTGCCATCACGAGAGACAGTCGATACCGCACTGGTGGTTGGACTACGTGCCAATTACAACTTCTAAACTCGCACTTGGCACCGAAACCCAACGGAGTGTAACGCGAGTGTGGGTCCACCGAGTTTTATCAACTTGCTGCTTGTTGCTCTTGGCTTGTTCGGTCAAGACGCTGGCTCAGCCTCCGCTAGGGGCTGAACTGCCAGAGCAACTAGCCACAGAGTTGTCGACTCCGGCAGAGACGTTCCCGAGCGGATTACCCGGCTACGGTTATCCGGACATGTCGAGTTTTGGCGAAATGGCGAGGATCGACACACCGCGATCTTTCGTCGGAGGTGCATTTTCTGAAACAGATGCACTGAGCATGGGATTGAACTTTAACGAGTTCCCGAAAGACTACCGAAACGGGTTGTTGGTTACCAAAGATCGCTGGGCCGTGAAGTTCGGCGGGTACGTCAAAGCCGACTTGATCCACGACTTTGACCCGATCGACTCGACCGACTTTTTTGAACCTGCAACCATCCCTGTTGACGCACTGGATCGGACCAACACTCGATTCCATGCGAGGCAGACTCGCTTGAACATGGATGCTCGATGGATCACCGAAGCGGGAAACCCACTGCGATTCATGATCGAGGGGGATTTCTACGGTCAAGGGAACACGTTTCGATTGCGGCACGCTTACGGCGAATACAATCGCTGGATCGTAGGTCAGACTTGGACGACCTTCACGCACCGCGCAGCACTACCCAACACGCTCGATAATGTCGGGGATGTTGCCAGCGTGGGGCGAAGACAAGCCCAATTGCGGTACACGCGAAAGTGGTATGAGGATCGTTGGTCTTGGTCGACAGCGATCGAAAATCCGAGTGTGCAACCGGACGAGTTCCTGTTGCAAAACGACTTGGGAACCGCTCGCAATCCGCTCCCAGACCTTGTCAGTCGACTGCGATTCACCGGAGAACGAGGACAAATTCAATTGGCGGCGCTTGGTCGTCAATTGGCTTATGAGCCAACAGGCCAACCGGTGCGAACC
>JBJTAQ010000079.1:0-1973 GCA_046090945.1 Pirellula sp. | reverse complement strand
CACAGGTATTGTGAAATCCTATCGCAAGCACAAGACTTCGGTGCCGGTTCTCAAAGGGGTCGATTTCGTGGCTGCTCGAGGCCGAGTTACGGCCATCATCGGGCAAAGCGGTTCGGGTAAAAGCACGCTGCTCCATCTGCTCGGAACGCTCGACAAACCCGACGCCGGCGAAATCGCTTTTGATGGTCAACGGATCGATTGCCTAAGCGCCAGAGACCGCGACGCGTTTCGAAATCAGCAACTTGGAATGATCTTCCAGTTCTATCATTTGCTTCCGGAATTGACGCTGCTCGAAAATGTGTTGGCTCCTGCCATGATCGGCAGTGGAGTCTTGTCCTATTGGCGAAATCGACGTTCGATTCATCAAAGGGCTAAACACTTGATCGATTTGGTTGGCCTTTCGCACCGCATGAAGCACCGGCCGAGGGAACTCTCCGGCGGCGAAATGCAACGCACGGCGATTGCCCGAGCTCTCATTACCAATCCGTCGCTGCTACTTGCCGACGAGCCGACCGGGAATCTGGATCATGAGTCGGGGCAAACCATTTTGAGCATTCTCAAGCAACTCAATCGTCAGCATGGCCTGACGATTGTCATGGTCACTCACGACGAATCGATCGCCCAGCAATGCGACTCGGTCGTCCGCCTCAAGGACGGCAAAGTCGAACGATTGCAATCGACCGTACTGCGCACTACCTCTGATGTGAGCTTGGGGTGAATTCCACCTTTGCGTCAATAGCTTTCCCAAGTCGCTTTGCTACAGATCCTGCTGATCCTCGAAAGGAGGATCCCCATGGATCAAGGCGTCTTAGGATCCCAGCAATAAATTTCAATTTGCTGGTTTTTCGGGTCATGATCATCTGCCGTCGGATAATAAGTGCTCGATAGATTGAGCCGATCCAACACGACAGGAAGCGTCCTTCATGACAACTTTATCATCGAGATATCTCTTTGCCATGCTAGCTTGCATGGTGTGTTTTCTGACTCAGTCCCCACTCGCCGTCGCGCAGCAAGAACAAAAGCCTCCGAACTTTCTTTTCGTGTTCGTCGATGATCAGCCTTGGAATGGTACATCCGTACCGATGATTCCTGGTAATGAATTCAGCCGCACTCCACATTATCGAATGCCCAATTTGGAAGGCATCGCCTCTGGCGGAATGGTTTTTTCACAAGCTTACGCAAGCCACCCCAAGTGCGAATGCTCGCGAGCGGCACTACTTATGGGTAGGACAACCACAAGCTTGAACGCCGTGGATAAACGCGCCAGAGACTGGAGTGCTCCCGCGGGCGATTCACTTGCCAATTCGTTAAAGCGGGCCAACAACGCCTATAGGGCTGCTCATTTCGGGAAGTGGCAGTGGCATCAATCTCCTGAGTCGATGGGGTACGACGCCAGCGACGGGATCACCATGAATTCAGACGGCGATTCCTCCGACCCCATGGACCCGAAACAGACTTTTGGTATCACCAACCGAGCCAAAGCATATATGGAGAATCAGGTGCGATCGGGGAATCCTTTTTATCTCCAACTCTCTTACTATGCACCTCATAGCAAACCCCAAGCCCTCGATTCAACTCTCAAAAAATACCAATCGATGAATACGTCAGATCCCAATACGCGGGGGAATTCCGCAGCGATCATGGCTGCAATGACCGAGGACCTCGATACCTGTATAGGCTCGCTGGTTTCTAAACTACATGAGTTGGACATCGCTAAGAATACTTACATCATCTACATGTCGGATAATGGTGGCAACACGAATGTCCTCAAAGGTGGCAAGGGCTTGGTGGACGAAGGTGGGGTGCGAGTACCCTTGATCGTATCCGGACCGGGAGTGAAAGCTGGTTCCTACTGCCATGTTCCCGTTGTCGGTTACGACCTGCTGGCGACTGTCCTAGATCTTGCCGCACCCGGGACCAAATTGCCATTAGGGGTCGAAGGTGGCAGTTGGAAACCTGTGCTCTTGAACGAA
>JBJTAQ010000078.1:0-1397 GCA_046090945.1 Pirellula sp. | reverse complement strand
GGCCGGTGAGCAAATAATAGAGGGTACATCCCAGTGAATAGATATCGCTTCGAACATCCGCCTCGCGAGGATCGTGAGCTTGCTCGGGAGAGATGTAATCGAAAGTACCGAGAGTCGTGCCGCTTGCCGTTTGATCCCCTTGGGAGCGGTCTAGCGCAGTGGTTCTAGCAAGCCCCATATCGACGATCTTGGCTTTACCATCCGTTGCGAGCAAGATATTCGATGGCTTGATGTCTCGGTGCACCACCCCTCGTTCGCTTGCATGCTGCAAGGCCTCAGAGACTTGGCAGGTAAAGTAAGTAGCGTCGTCGACGCTCAAGGGGCCGTGATCTAAGACCAATTGCCGAAGGTTGATCCCCTCGATGAACTCAAAGACGATGTAGTTCCATTTCTCGGTCTCTCCGACATTGTAAACCCTAGCAATATTTGGGTGGTCGAGTTTTGCTGCGCTTTGGGCTTCGATGCGAAAGCGTCGCATCGCATCAGCCTTGCGATGCAAGATCGGAACTACTTTGATGGCAACGACCCGATCGAGCCTTTGGTCGATCGCTCGATAGACGGCACCCATCCCTCCACGGCCTACGAGAGATTCAATGCGATAATGATCCAAAGAGGTACCGATCAAGGACTCGATATTCGAGGCCAACTCGGCATGCGGCTCGGTCGGAATTTCCCCCGCTTGGTCCGGGACAGCGTCTCTTCGGGCGCGAATCTCGGTCTTGTCGGGATCTTCCTCGGAGGAAGTCATGGCCGATGTCAGTTTCCGCCAGAGCCACCGAAACCATCATCCAATGGATCTTTGCCCGGTTCGGAAGGAACCTCTTTATTAGATCCGTCGTCTCCGATGATCGTGGCGATCGCTTGCTTGAGATCGAACAAGGGTCGTCGAGTTTCGTTCCGAACGACATCAATGCTCGTCAATGTTTCTTTGTTGAGTGCGTCCTGCAATGCCTCAACCTTCTTGACCACATCGGTCAACTTTAACTTGCTCGGTTCATCCATCAGGGACATGAGTCCCTTGGCATCTGTTGGAGGAGCTGCCGTTGTCGATTTTCGTCCTGTACCGGTCAAACCATAATGCACTCGTTCGAGTCTTTGCTGAAGGAATCGCCTTGCATTTCTGACCTCTTTAGGCTGATCTTCGAAGGCGTTTTTCGGTTTCTGAGTTCCGCCGAAACCAGGTGGCCCTGCGGGGCCGCCACCGCCGCCGCTCTCAGGTTCACCACCTGCACCGCCACCACTGAGTCCTGGAGGCCCACCGCCACCACTGAGTCCTGGCGGGCCACCGGCCATACCACCCCCGGCCATACCACCACCAAAGCCACCTACGGCAGCTTGGGTTTGGTCGCATCGTTTGGACCATCCATCTAGGCTTGTCTTGACAAACTCCAACGATC
>JBJTAQ010000077.1:0-6781 GCA_046090945.1 Pirellula sp. | reverse complement strand
TGCACGACGGCACCAAGTTGCCTGGCCAAGTAAAGATCCGACGTCCGGAGTTGGATTTGGCTCTGATCAAGATCGAACGGGACGGACTACCAGCGATTCGCTGGAGCACAGAGACCAGCGTGCCTCTCGGCGGATGGATCGCAAGTGCTGACGCCCGTTCGCTACCCCTGGCTTTGGGCGTCGTCAGCGTTGAGAAGCGAAACATCCAACAGCAGAGAGCCCTTCTGGGTATCCAGCTTTCCTCGGTGCATCAAGGGCCCTTGGTAGAGAACGTCGTGGTCGGCAGCGGGGCCGATCGGGCGGGGATTCGTCAAGGAGATATCATCGTTAAGATCGAAGGCAAAGCGGTCGAGACACGCCAAGAAGTCCTCAATCTCCTGATGACCCTACAGGCAGGGAAAAAAATCTCCGTCGACGTCAATCGTGACAGCAAGTCGATCTCGTTCGAAGCTCAGATGATGGATCTGTCGAACATCATGCTCGATCCGACCGAATTCGAAGTCAATGGTGATATTTCAGCTCGATCGACAGGTTTCCGAGAAGTCATCGAGCACGATAGCGTCCTTGCTCCTCAGCATTGCGGCGGACCGATCGTCGATGTCGAAGGAAATGTTGTTGGGCTGAACATCGCCAGAGCCGGTCGCGTCAGTTGTTACGCGCTCAGAGCCAAGACCGTCTCTAAGGCAATCGAAGAAATGCTACAGACTGCCGCGAGTACCTCCGAGCCCATCGTTGCATCGGAAAAAGCTTCCAGCGATGTGGTACCGGCGAGTGCTCAAGTTCCTGAAGGCTCTACGGAGGTTGGGAGCGGGCTAAAGGTCGAATCCCTCAAACCTCCTGCTCCTTAAGCGGTACGACTGCTATCGCCCTGAGCCGACGATCGAGCCTTCAAATTGGATCCTCGGATCGGAGACTTCGACCAATTCCCCCAGTTCATACACGTTTTGATAACCGTAGCCGTAGAGGTTGATGTAGGTCGGGATATTGAGAGCCAGTTGCAAAGGTTTTTCTTGGCTGGCGACTTGGGACTCGATCGCTCGATTACCGCGTCTTCTGGGTGGACCTGATTTCGAAGCGAAATCGACCTGGTTGCCATTGAAGTTGTTATTGCAGTAGATGAGGATGGTCGTCTCGGGTGAAGGGATCACGTTGGCGAGATTGGCTTGGGTAAAGTCCGTAAAGCTCAGGTGTTTGGCACCCTTGATGTGAATTCGCTCGTAACGAAAATCGGATCGGGTATCGAGGACAATAACATTGGGCTTCTTGCTCATCTCTAAGAATTGATCGAGACTCAACATGCGCGTTTTGCGATGCGACTCGACATCTGCGACCAACTCCTTGAAATCCTCGTAGCTGACGCGAGCCTTTGGATAGCCTGTATTTGGAAGAGCAACAACGGGAGGGATTGCCACGGGCGATTGGTGGATCACAGGCGCGGGATAAGGCACAGGTGCCCACATGGGGGGTGTTGCCGGCAGGGGCACCCACGGGTAAGGAATCTCCCAGCCGATTCCTTCGGATCTAGCGATCAGTTCCGCAACGCGATCCGAGATGATCTTTGCCTTGTTCGCTTCGCGTTTGTCGTAGACCTTCCTTTTTTGGGCGAGTTGCTCTTCGAGAGCTTTGATCTCCTGTTCATGGGCGGCATGCCGCTGATTGAACTCCTGCTGGACTCCTTTGGTGATCTCATCGACGATTTGTTTTTTGCGATCATCCGAGCTGTTCGGATACTCAGCAAGCAGGATATCGTTGACGGGACTCGGGAGCGGATATCCCGGACTCGGATAGAGGCTCGGTGGTAATGTGCCTTGAGCAAACGCGCCGCTGATCGCTGTTACTAGCACAGAACAGCAAACGGCCATCGTCCATGCGATAGCAAGTAGGGATTTTTTCATGGTTACAAGACCCGGCGATTGGTGCGTAAAGATTGAATTGAGAGAGGATCGGAATCGATCCGCGATCTACTTGTTACCCTCAGCGTTCATCTGCTCAATCATCGCTCGCAGTTGCTGTTTGAGGGTTGGATCTTCGGTTTGCTGGATCATTTCCTCGATTTGCTGCTTCATCATTTTTTGGGCATCTTGGCCGGTGGTCAAGCCGGCATTGCCTGCCGTTGCATTGAAGTTGTTTTGATCTGAAGCGAATTTGCGTACCCAATCGAAGGCTGCCGGGTGTTTCTTCTTGAGCTCTTTGCGAGAATCGGCTTTGAACTCCGTTTTCCTTTCCTTGCCCCGTACGGTTTCTTTGATGGTGACTCGGATGCCGATATCTTCGGACTCTTCGATGAAGACATCTTGCTTGCCATTTTTCACACGTGTAGTCGAAACAATCTTGCCATCTCGGTCTTCATGGGATTTTTCGACGGTGTGCCCATTGACATTAGTGATCGACTTGGACATCCCGCTACTCCATCCGTTTCGAGCGGTCGATGGATACTCGGTGGATTTGTCGTCACCGGGAGATTTGTATTCGTCGTTCGGCTTGTTGCCCGAGGAGAAACTCGATGAGGAACCGAAACTGAAGCTAAAGGACTGTTGGGCTTGTGTCGACTGGCCAACCAGCGACATTGCAAGGCCAACAAAGAACCGCAATGCATAACGCTGAATGAATGAGCCGAATTGCTGGATGTACATCATCGAACTTCCTGATAAAGCCGAGTTTGAGAGAGTCCGGAATCTACGGTATTATGGGTCTTCTGGATGATTGCGGATAGATCACCGCAGGAAATTCCTGGAAAACGGCTTCCTTTGGTAAATGTCAGAGTTGGGCGATTTGTTGAGGATGATTTTGGATCATGGAAACTATGAAGAATTACGCTCGCATAGCCGGGGCTAGCATCCTGATTTTGGTTGGATTTGTATTCCTAGCGGGGGGAGGTTCGGAGGCGTCTACCTATGGGTCGCAGAGCGACTCAAGCCTCGGCAACAAAATCGAGAATCTTCGATTCAAGGACATCCGGGGTGTGCCTCGGGAACTCTCGGAGTTAGGTTCGCACAAGGCTTATGTGTTTGTTTTTGTGACGACCGATTGCCCGATTGTTAAGAAGTCATTTCCAAAGTTGCTAGATCTATACCGAGAGTACCACCCGAAAGATATCGAGTTTATTTGTGTCAATGTGGGAATTAACGACACGCTGCGCGATATGGCTAGCCAAGCCATCGAGTACGGCGCACCCTGGGCTTTTGTCAAAGACTATGACGCTCAGGCGGCCAAATCGCTCGGGATCACACGCACCCCCGAAGTGGCCGTTTTGGATTCTGAGCACCGGATAGTCTATCGGGGACGCATCGACGATCAGATCCGACTCGGAGGTGTCAAACCCAAAGCGAGCAGGGAAGATCTCAGAGAGGCACTCGAAGACATACTTTCCGGCAAGCCTGTTGGAGTTCCGGAGACTCTTTCCGATGGATGTGTTATCTCTGCTAAAACCCCGAATGCTACTGCGGTCAACTCAGCGCTGACTTTTCACGAACACATCGCACCGATTCTGCATAGCCACTGCAGCAACTGCCACCGGCCCGGTACGGCAGCCCCGTTTTCTCTGATTACAGCCCAAGATGTCATCGCTCACGCCGAGATGATCGCCGAAGTCGTGCGAGACGAAACCATGCCGCCTTGGTACGCGAACAGGAATCACGGCAAGTTTCAAAACGACCGATCTCTGAGCATTCAGCAAAAACAGATGTTCACCGAATGGCTCGATTCGCAGCGCACGATAGGTCCTGCTGAATCGGAACGTCAACTGCCGGCGGTCGAAGAGACCCCTTGGAGGATCGGTACTCCCGATCTGATCATCACGACCCTTGAACAGCACACAGTCCCGGCGACTGGCTTTGTACCTTACAAGTACGTGGTCTTGCCCCATGTGTTTCTGAACGACACCTGGGTCAGCGCCTTTGAAATTAGGCCGCTAAATCCTGCGGTCGTGCATCATTGCAACATGGCTTATGCAACCAGCCAGGGGGCTAGTGAAGAGACCTTTATCACAGGCTATGTTCCAGGCGGACAGCCGATGGACTTGACCAAGTTTGACAACGGGGTGGCTTACAAACTCCCAGCGGGCTCTGCTCTGGGTCTGCAGATCCACTACACCACCACGGGTCAGGAGCAAAAGTGTCGGATTCAAGTCGGCTTGCGATTCCCGCGCGAGAAGGTTCGCAAGCAACTGTATCACTTTGTGTTGGATCCGCGAGGTTGGAAGATTCCTCCGGGAGACCCTGCCTTCCGTATCCGTTCATCCCATGAACTCAAGCGGGATGCAGACTTGCTGGGAATCTTTACCCACATGCATGTCCGCGGTCGGGATATGACGTTCTACGCATTGGATTCCTCCGGAGAGCGCGAAACGCTTCTTCAGATCCCTAACTACAACTTCGAGTGGCAACTCGGTTACGAAATTGCACCCGGTTCGAAGCTCTATCCCAAGGGGACTAAGATCGAGGCGATCGCTCACTTCGATAATTCCACCTTCAATCCGTTTAATCCCGATCCCAAGGCGACGGTTGAATATGGTCCTCAAACCGTCGACGAGATGTTCAACGGTTTTGTTTTTTACGTCGACCAAAACGAATCGTTGGATATCGATGTCGATTCAAAGACAGGGCGTGTCAAGAAGAAGTAGGCGGCTTGAGAGCTTGCTTGAAAACCTCGCACCACTCGCCGGCAGCATCAGTCCACGAACGTTGTTTCATCCGTTCAAAACCGGCTAGCTGGGCAGAGGTTTTCGAGGTTGGGTCCTGCTCCAATTGCTCGACGGCACGCACGAAGTCGTCAGCCGAGTGCGGGTCGAAAAAGATGGCAGCCTCACCCATATCTGCCAGCTGTTCTCGCAAGGAGGGGATATTCGACGCAAGGATCGGGCAGCCAAACGAGAGAGCTTCCATCAATGGAAAGGAACCTTGTTCGTACAAACTCGGTACGGCGGTTGCGAAAGCCTGTTTGTATAGGGACTCGAGTTCCTCTCGCGGCACTTTACCCAAGACATGCACCCACGGTTTGATCCCAAGATCATTGATTAGTCGCTTGAGGTTTTCCGGCGTTTGCGTGATGCCGGTAAAGACCAAATGCATCGGATCGGATCGATGGCGGTTGAGCACGGGCAGGGCACTGAGGAGCAAGGCATGGTTCTTGTAGCTTCGAAATGCTGCCGGATAGAGCAGGTATCTACCCCGAGGTATCCGCTCAGGGATGGGAGATGACTGATGCTCAGAAGGGTTGAAGTCCCTTGGGATCGCAGGTCGCACCATCCGAGTTTTGTGCTTTGGGAGCCTCAGGGTTCCATGCAAATCGTTTTGGAGTATGAAATCGGACATGCACGCGACGATGCTGGCACGCTGAGTGACCTGATTGACCAATCCTTTAAAAGCTCTGAGCTTTTCGGGTGCAATCATGTCGGAGAAATGATAAGTCACCAGATCATGGACGATGACCACCGTAGGCTTGGTGAATTCCTGGTCTAGGCCCACATAGGGCAAGAGCCAGAGATCCACACCATCGAGCCAACTCGATTTAGATCGGTTGACTGCTACAACAAGTTCTTCCGAAACATGCCAGGTCCCGAGCCGACCGTTCCGCCTCCACCTCCACCTCCAACCAGCAAACACAAATCAAAGACAGCTGTTGTCGAGAAAGCCAAACCAACAACAAGGCGCTCCAAGAAAGCCGATACCAACGCACCCGTCGAAGACACTTGGACGGGTGCATGGGCAACAACTATTGGTCCTGAACAAGCGTCCAACCAGCCACCGACCGACGCTAAGCAACCAAGACGGCGGTTCAAGACAAGAGTTCTGAAGAAGCCCGAGCCGCCTTCTCCTACGGACATTCAACAAGCGCCCGATCCGCCACCAACCGACACTAAGCAACCAAGACGGCGGTTCAAAACCGGAGTTCTTAGGAAGCCCGATCCGCCACCGACCGACGCTAAGCAACCAAGGCGGCGGTTCAAGAGAGGAGTTCTGAACGTTGCACAAGAAGAGACCCCGGCTGCGGATCCACCTGCCGTTCAAAGCGCAAGGCCGAGGTTCAAGAGAGGAATTCTGGACGAGACGCCCGTTCCGGATCCACCTGCCAATAAGAAGCCAAGGCGACGCTTCAAGACCGGAGTCTTGCAAGTCACACAAGAGACGCCCGTCGCGGATCCACCACCGGTCGTTCGGAGAGAAAGAGCAAGGTTCAAGAGAGGCGTTCTGGACGAGACGCCCGTTGCCAAGTGGATCCCCGAAGGAACCAGGTGGCGACGCTTCAAGACAGGCGTTCTGCAAGTCACACCAGAGACACCTCAAGCGCCTGCTCCCCAACCAGTTCGGAGGCGACTGAGGAAGCCCATAGAGGAGACCCCGCAAGCACCCGCTCCAAAGCGGACTCGAATCACTACAAAATCAACAGTCCCACATATACTACCTCCATCGGGAGGTCCTCAGGGCGGCGCCTTTGGTGTATCAGTACCAAACGCAAGGGCCAAGCCAAGGGCAAAGGCAAAATACGATAAACCAGCTGCATCCTCGCTGGCGGGGATGCAACCAGACGCTTCTGTTAAGAACACGATCGAGGAAATCATCGAATCGAGCAAACTGCCGCCCGGGCAACAAGCGTTGCTCCCCAAACGCCCTCTAACAGCCAAGGCTGCGCGTCCAAAGAAGGGCAGGAAGAAGAAGGGCGAGGGTATTGATCCCATCTTGGACACAACGACATCCATAACGACCCTTATTACATGAAGCCCCCGCTGCCCACTCACATCAAATAGTCCCTATGATTAAAAATATCATACTATATAAATACA
>JBJTAQ010000076.1:0-7280 GCA_046090945.1 Pirellula sp. | reverse complement strand
GGCACCAGCGCGTCCTACGACGGTTGGCACGCTGATCGCAACATCGCGGATACCGTAGCAAGCTCCATCCTGTACGGTGCTGACTGGCAAGATGCGGTTTTGATCCAAAGCGATTGCGTGGATCACATCCCGAATCGCAATACCTACAGCGAAACCTGCACCACCCTTTTTGGACAAACATTCCGCTCCAGAGCCTTTGGTTCTGGTAAAAATCTTTTCGGCCAGAGCACCGTTCCATCCAGGATACTTGTCCAACGGCAATCCGCCGACCGTAGCGCTCGACCAAACCGGGACCATACTATCTCCGTGCTCGCCAAGAATCAAAGCTCGTGTTTGGGTCGGTGCGGACTCGAGCGCGTCCGAAATCAGCGAACAAAACCGGATCGTGTCCAACTGAGTCCCAAGCCCGAGAACTTGGGAGATCGGCAATCCGAGTTTGCTTGCAGCAACCGAGGTCAAAATATCCACTGGATTGGAAACCACCAAAACGACTGCGGACTTCTTCACACCAACCTTCTGAATTTCGGTCAAAATCGATGAGAAAAGATCGGTATTGCGATTGATCAAATCCAAGCGGGACTCCTCCGGTTTGCGTCGCAGACCCGCGGTGATGCAGATCACATCCGAATCAGGAACGTGCTCGTAACCTCCCGAGGTCATGAGTTGGTCGGCGATGCTCGGAGCCCCATGCATCAAATCCAGAGCGTGACCTGCTGCGAGGTTCGCATTGACATCCAATAGAGCGATTTCTCGCACAATGCCACCGCATTGAAGTGCGTAAGCGGCACAGGATCCGACCAATCCTCCTCCTCCGATAATACTGACCTTCATATTGTATCCCCCAATTTGACTTTGGTTTCGAGTTTTCAAGTATTAGATTGCGCGCACTATTTCTGTAGCTCTCGCATGACCTGTGCAGTAATGAGTTGCACGAGTTGTTCCATATCGAGTCCCGCGGGCCCTTCGGCTGCAGTAGGTGCCGATCCTCCGGCGGCTTTGAGCACTGGCGGAGCTCCATTGGCCGCTGCAACGTTCGCTGCAACACTCGCTGCAACGTTCGCAGCAACACTCGATGTTACCGACGCAGTAACGCCTGCAGGTGCCATCGCAGGTGGAGCAGGAAACGCTCTTCGCTGGACCCCTGACTGCTTCCACGATTCGCGGAAAATATCGTTCGCGCATATATCGCAATTCTTGTACTCATCGGTGTTGCGAGGATCGGCCCACCCCCACTTCTTCTTGAGATCCAACAACTCTCGCTCCTCGGTCTCGCTGAAGTAGCTGACATTTCCAAGCTGCCGCGAGAGCATCAGGATGCGGCAATACGCGTCGAGGATTTCGGTCCACCAATACGCTTGTTCGACATCGACTCCGTAGCTGACCGTTCCATGGTTGGCGAGAATAATCACGTTCGTTTTATCGACAAACGGTAGGACCGTATCGGCAAACGCTTGTCCACCCGGTGTCTCGTAGCGGGTGATGGGTACATCACCCAAGAAGACTTCGACCTCCGGCAGAACGCACTGCGGAATTGGCTCGCGCGCAACGGCGAATGCGGTCGCATGGGGCGGATGACAGTGAACAACGCTTTTAATGTCCGCGCGTTGCTTGTAAATTTCCAAGTGCAGAAGGGCTTCGCTCGATCGCTTCTTGATTCCAGCAATCTGCTTGCCCGTCATATCGATCGTGCAAATGTCCTCGACTTTGAGAAAACCTTTGCTGTGCATGGTCGGAGTGCACAGGACTTCGTTGTCGCTGATACGAACGGTGATATTCCCATCGTTGGCGGCGGCGAACCCCTTGTTGTAGAGCCTTCGTCCGATTTCACAGATGTCTTGCTTGATCTTGTGCGCGTTTAAACTCATGGTAGACGTCTCGTCGATTACTCTTTCAATAAATGGGTGTTGATGTTGACTTCGTCAAGGATTGCCGAGTTGTAGGCATCGACAGGTTTTAGGTTTGGACGAAATGGCTGAGCGGCTTCGGCTCCATCGGCTACAGCGATGATGCTGCCGATCGAGGCTCCGAGTTCATCCCAAACCACAATCGAGTCCGGATCGGCGATCGTCTCACCGAGGAGTGTTTCGCCGATCGGTTCGGCCAATTTCAAAACGGCTCCCTGGTAGCTCGAATGGGCTCGATTGAGGGTGACCGTTCCAGTGACTTTGTAAATATGCATGTTGCCGTTCCTGACCCTTTACCGATTGGCTTGGATATGTTCGAGGAACTTTCGAGCGATATTTGCCGTTCCAGCGATATTCCATCGAGTCGATGGGACGATCAACATATTCGTTGGCACCTCGCGAAGGACCTCGGCCAGATCGCTCCATTGAGAAATGATCGCCGGACGCAGAGCTTCATCGCGCGCCGCTTGCCAAAGCGTCGCATGGGGAGCTTTCACAATCGCGATGGTCGATCCAACACCGCCACGAATCGCCTGAGCTACCGAGCGGACTGTGGCGGCATCATCCATTTGCAACTGATCCACCAGCGTCGCCTTGGGACAAAGCTGCCTTTCCAAGTTTCGCAACCATAGCACCGAGCCGGTGACAAACAGCCGTTTGGAGGAGGAATCTGATGAATTCTTTTGAGTCGTTGCTACTGGTCCACCCTCATCCAATTTTGCCAGAGACGATTCGCTTGGGCTGGATCTAGTCCAAGCGATCCGTTTCTCTCGCAAGTAATCCTTGGCCGCTGGCGTTACCAATGCGTTGGCAAGAACCGTAATCTCTTTGACGTCCTTGGGCAAGGATCGCAAGCTCTCGAGGCTCAGAACGCCGACTGACAGGTGCATTCGACTTGGTGTTACCGCATTCGCAACCGGGTCAACTGGAATCGATCCTGCAGGATTTGCCGCTGGTTGCTTTGCTGCTGGTTGGATTTCCGCAGAGATCGACGCGAGCACCTGCCGAACGATCTGTTCGATCTGGCTGGCGCTGATTTCAATCGATCTGTTGGCCGCTTGACTCATCGCTACCTAGCCCTCTTTGGGTTGGAGTGCGAGGTCGATCGCATATCATCGACCAATCCCATGACGGTCCAACGCAGAGGACTATTTTGCAAACCATAGAGTTCGCGAACCGCTGCCCCATCGCTGGTGATGATGACTCGCTGCCCGGCCCCTGCTCCCATGTAATCAGCGACGATGACCGGGCCACCATCTCTGGATTCTCCGTCGGCAGCCAGCGGTTGACAGACCAGCAGCTTGACGTTGTCCAAGCTGCGGTGTTTGACCGTCGAGATCGCGTTGCCTAGTACCAAGGCGACTTGCATGACTTGCCTGATGGGATCGTAGTAATTATTCGTGTTTAGGAAACTTTCGCGCCGAGCAAACTAGCGACCGAGAATGAATAGATCGTCGATCAGCGAGCAGCGTCGTTCGCGTGTGAATGTCAATGGAGTCGTGACACCTTCGCCCGTCGGACCAGCGATTGAGAAGGACAGATAGCCTTCACCGCCGAGTCCCAGAGCAGCCATACACGGACCATTCTTGACAAAAAGGGTCGTATCCATCGCCCGGGCCATGACCGTCATGTTGCGGACATTTCGCGAGTGAATGATGCTTGTGTGGCGATAGCCGTGCTCGGCTTGCTGAGCGCACTCGACGGCAGCTTCAAAGCTTGGGCATCGCACAAACGGGACGAAGGGCATCATCTGTTCGGTTTGAACAAAGGGATGATCGACGGAAGTTTCGCCGTAGACAAGTTCGACACCAGGATCGATGCGTCGACCGGCCGCTTCGGCCAGTCTCACAGCATCCTGTCCAAGCAGTTCCTTGCGAGGGGCATAATGTTTGTCGGCTCCCTCGCCGACGACTTGAAGAGCCGCACTGGTGAGTCGATCGACCTCGGGGTTACTCAGCCGGACGGCACCTGCCCGGCTCATCGCATCCATCATGGCATCAAAAACGCTGTTGACGACAAAGACTTCTTTTTCCGCGATGCAGAGCAAATTGTTATCGTACGCAGCGCCTTGGATAATGCATCGCGCCGCCAAATCCAGATCGGCTGTCTCATCGACCACGACGGGCGGATTGCCTGGACCTGCCACCACTGCCCTCTTTCCGCTGTTGAGAGCAGCGCGGGCCACCGCCGGGCCACCGGTAACGCAGATCAAGGCGATCTTGCGATGCTTGAACAACTGCTGTGCGGTCTCAAGGGTAGGTTCGCAGATCAAGCTGATGCAGTTATCGATCCCAACCTCGGCTCGGATCGCTTCATTGAAGCGGCGAACTCCCTCGGCAGCAACCTTGCGGCCACTCGGATGAGGATTGACCACCAGAGTATTGCCACCTGCAATCATGCTGACTGCGTTTCCAGTAATGGTCGGCAAGGAGTGTGTGACCGGAGTAATTGCGCCGATGACTCCAAAAGGGGCGTGTTCGATCACCGCCAGTCCGCGATCACCGCTGTAACACTCTGTCTTGAGAAACTCGACACCCGGAGTCTTCTCTCCGAGCGTCTTGAGCTTCTCGATCTTGTGCTTGAGTCGACCGATCTTTGTCTCCTCCATCTCCATCGTCCCGAGTTCCACGCACTGGCTGATCGAAATACGACGGATAATATCAATTATCTTTTTCCGGTCTTCGATCGGCCTTTTTTGAAGCTGTTCAAAGGCGCTTCGAGCTGCAGCGACCGCATCATCGACGTTGTCGAACAAGCCCGAGTGGCCACGTGCGGGATTAGTCGACGCCGTCGCCGATAAGCCCGATTGGACACGGACTTGGCTAATGACCTGTTCGACTACCGAACGGATAAGTGTTTCGTTGATTTGCATGATCCGAGATTGGATTCTGTTGAAGTGTTATTGGCGGCTGTAGATATTGCTCTTCTCGATGCTGACGGTGTCGACGATACCGATGATCACGCAATCGATAGGCAGTTTGCCAGTCTCGGGGGTGAATCGAGCGCTACTCCCCTGGGTGATCAGTACCATGTCGCCGACTCCTGCACCTAAGGCATCGACAGCGATGAACGTTCGGCCGGTAGAGACCAAGCTTTGTCGATCCTTGGGCTCGAGTCGAAAAGGTTCGACGATGAGCAGTTTCTGGCCGGTCATTGAATCCACTTTCTGGGTCGATACGACCGATCCGGTAACTCTGGCAACAAACATGATTTCAGTCTCGTTGGGCCTTTAGGTTTTATTTACGGATCGCAGCGACGGTCTGCCGAGCTACGATCAACTCCTCGTTGGTTGGAACGATCCACAGTTGCACTCTGGACTTGGTCGCATCATCGATGCGACGTTCTTTGTCTCCCGATGCATTCCTGGTCTCGCAAAGTTCGATGCCCAGATCACCGAGCCCGTGACAAACCGCTTGGCGAATCGTCACTGAGTTTTCTCCGATCCCGCCAGTAAAGACCATGGCATCGGCACCTCCGAGGGCTACCAGCATCGAGCCGAGCTGACGTCGGATTTCGGCAACGAACACATCGATGGCAAGCTGCGCCTTGGGATGCCCCGATGCGGCTGCTGTTTCCAAATCGCGGACGTCGCCCGAAAGCCCACCCGAGAGCCCCAGCAAACCACCTTGGGTGGCCAGCACCTTCAATAGCTCCTCGAGACTCAATCCGGTTTGCTTGATCATCAGAGGGAGTGCGTAAGGGTCGATATCCCCGACACGGTTATTGTGGGGGAGTCCGGTTTGGGGACTCATTCCCATGGTCGTCGCAACGCTTTTTCCACCTCGAATTGCCGCCAGCGAGGAGCTACCACCAAGATGCAACGAGACGACGCGAGCGTCCTTGTTCCCGAGCAATTCGGCGGTGCGCCAACCGATGTAGCGGTGCGAGGCACCATGAAATCCCCACTTGCGAATCGGCAGTGCCGAAGCCAGTTCGTCCGGGATTGCATAGCGTTTCCAAGCTTCTGGAATAGACTGATGAAAGTCGGTTTCGAAGGCCGCCACGAGGGGGATCTTCGAGGATGTTTTCGCCAATTGGCGCATTGCTGCCATATAAGGCGGATTGTGCGCCGGTGCCACCGAGTTCATCTCTTCCATGGCATCGAGCACCGTGTCGTCGATGATTTGAACGCCAGAAATGCGTCCGCCGTGAACGGCCTTAAAGCCGATGGCGGAGATTTCCGAAGCGTCTTTCAGACAACCCGTTTTTGGATCCGTCAGTTGGCGGATGCATGCGTCGACGGCAACACCGTGGTTGGGAACCGATTCATCGGATTCAGTCCGAACCCCATTGATCTCGACAAAGCAACGGCTCATAGCCGCACCGATGCGTTCAACGCCTCCGCGCGCAAGCTGTCGTTCGTCGGCCATATCAAAGAGCCGATACTTGAAGCTAGTGGAACCTAAATTGGCAACGAGGACTTTCATTGTCGATCCTTGACTTGAAAAACTATTTCAGGAAAGCGGATGCCAAACCTTCGGAGGGACGAGGGATAATGTGGCTGCTGACCAGTTCACCGACTTGGGAAGCTGCAGCGGCACCTGCCTCGACGGCAGCGCGTACCGAGCCGACATCGCCACTGACGATGGTGGTCACATAAGCTCCACCGATATCGATTCGCTTGACGATCTCGACACTCGCAGCCTTGGCCATCGCGTCGGTAGCCTCGATCAAGGCCAACAGACCTTTGGTTTCAATCAATCCGATTGCAGTTTGCATGATTGGATAATTCTTTCTTAATTACTTGTTGAGGGTATTGCTTTGTTGTGGAAACTATTCAGCTGATGCTGTCGGTGCCGAGACCTTCAGAACCTTGCTGATATCTTCATGCGGACGCGCGATGACTTGGACGCTGAGGACTTGTCCGATCCTGCCCGCAGCGGCTGCACCTGCATCGGTGGCTGCCTTGACTGCAGCGACGTCGCCGCTGACAAAGGCCGAGACCAAGCCGCTACCGACTTTGTCCCAACCTAGGAACTTAACATTTGCCGCTTTCATCATCGCGTCGACTGCTTCGACCAGTGCGATGAAACCTTTGGTCTCGATCATGCCGAGAGCCTCATTCGTTTTAGCCATTCGTTGCTACTCCAAGAGAGAAAAAAGTGATACAAACCAACCAGTTATTTTTCGCAGCCATGCGAAGAGTGCGATAGCTCCACGATCAATGCTTGTCGTGGCACTTGCACGGCTCCTGTCGTTTCAGTTCAATGCTCGTGGCGTGGTCCAAATCGCAAGCGTTTCCTTCATCGGTATCGATGTGGACCTCCAGCTTGGCGTTTGCATCCTCGCGCACCAGCAGGTCATCAAAGGTCACTGCGCACTGCGGACTCTTGACCTTCAAAGCCATGAATTCGCCGTTCTTGACGCCATAGTATT
>JBJTAQ010000075.1:0-3245 GCA_046090945.1 Pirellula sp. | reverse complement strand
GGATGCTTTGGAACCGCCCCGAAACCTCGATGGCTTCTGGCCAGACCGAAACAGTGGCCCGCAATCCAGCCCAGAAAGCCTCCATATCCACCGAGTCTTTTCAGAATGGACCAGCACCCGAACCTTCCTCGGACACCTCGGACTCGATCACCCCTGTGACGACCGATCCAAATCAATTGGTGTTGGCAGCCGTCCGGCAAGCTGTTTGGGGTCCATCGATTTATTGCCGTGTTCAACAAACCACCAATGTCTTCGGTCAGCGAGCGTTGCTCATCGGTGATCTGAAATCCGAAGCCCTTGCGAATTCTCCGATGCGCCGCATCCGCTACTCGGCTCGAGTCGCCGTCGGCGAAACGGCATTCGATCTGCTTCAGGTTTCCGATGGTCGGATGATGTGGACTAGCTCAAGTCCCAATGCTCCACCGAAACGGATCATTCTGGACCAAGTACTGCAAAGCATTCCGAGCAGCTTGCAGTATCCGGATTCCCGCCCTGAGGTTCATTTGCTTCTAGCGGTCGGAGGCCAAGCCGAACTGCTGCGGGGACTGTATCACCGGTACAATTGGTACAAGGCGGTAAGCGGCAGGATTGGCGGAGCCGATGTCTGGCAGTTGGTTGGAAGACTCCGGACCGAGCCGACCAGAATCGCCGGAAACGCCCGGATCGACAACATGAACAGCGACATCGGCACACCGTCAAAGAATCTTCCAACCGAAGCCAGACTGACGCTCAGTCGCTCGACGAAACTCCCCTATTTCCCCTTCATCGTCGAATACTTTCAGCGATCGAGCAAGGCTTCCACCTCGAAGAGTCCTTTCGAACTCATGTCTCGCATTGAGTTCAAAGACCCAACGACGGAGATTCAGTTTCACGAAAAGGATTTCGATCGATTCAGCGAGACCGTCGAGGAGATCAAGGACGAGACGCAAGACTACCTGCCAACGATCCGCTTGAGTCTCGATACTATGCGTCAAGTGCGATAAGTGCGTTAAGCAACACTTGCAGGAGCGGATCTGAACTTTTCGCGGCTTGGTGAATTCCACTTGGCGAGGTTTCCCTGAGGTGCAAACCATTTAGATCGATCTTGATCACTGATTTTTTCAATGGCGGCAGTTTTACTGCTAGAATGTGTGGACGGAAATTTTTCAGTTTTTGCGCCACATGTCGTCTTGTTTTTCGCCACTAACCTATCGGGCATGGTTTAAAGTTTCGTTTTTCTCGACTACAAGTAGGCTCGACTATGGGACTGTTCGACAAAATACGCGGTGAGTTCATCGATATCATCGAGTGGATCGATGACTCTAGGCACACATTGGTTTGGCGGTTCCCACGCTATCAGAACGAAATAAAAAATGGAGCCAAACTAGTTGTTCGCCCTGGTCAGATAGCGATTTTCGTATCAGAAGGAAAACTTGCTGACGTTTTCGAAGCGGGAACCTACGAGTTGACAACGGCCAATCTGCCGATCCTAACAACGCTCAAAGGTTGGAAATATGGTTTCAACAGTCCGTTCAAGGCTGAGGTTTATTTTTTCAGCCTGCGCCCTGTAATTGACCTCAAATGGGGAACCCCTAACCCGGTGATGCTTCGGGATGCGGAATTCGGCCCCATACGCATCCGTGCTTTTGGCTCTTATGTCCTCAAAGCAGCCGATCCCAAGGCTCTGCTTACAGAGATTGTTGGTACCAATGCAGCTGTATCTACCGAGGAAGTCACCGAGCTGATCCGATCGATCATTGTCGAATCTCTAACCGACCTATTAGGTAGCTCTCGGATCGCTGCTCTGGACCTAGCCTCGAACTATCGAAAGCTTGCCGATGAACTTAAGAAGATGGTTCAAGAGCGAATCGATGACGAGTACGGTTTAGAGCTTCAGCAGTTGATGATTGTAAATATTTCTCTTCCTGAAGAAGTTGAAAAAGCACTGGACCTGCGCACCAAAATGAATGTCATTGGTGACATTGGGCGATTCCAGCAATACCAAATGGGTGAGTCGATGGTGGCCGCAGCCAATAGCCCCGCTGGCGGAGGAGCCGCCGAGGGCATGGGCTTGGGAATCGGATTGGCGATGGCCAATCGCATGACCCCACTTGGGATTCCTGGTCAGACAGTACCGCCCGCGCCCCCCGCCCCGCCTGTTGCACTCTGGCATGTAGCCGATCAAGGCAGAACGCTTGGTCCATACACCATGCAGCAGATGGTCGAGGCAATCGGCCGAGCTGAAATTCTCCCGAGCACATTGGTATGGACAGCGGGCATGTCAGATTGGCAACCGGCATCCAAGGTTCCCCCTTTTGCTGCGGTTTTCCAAGCTCCACCTCCACCTCCAAAAACTTAGTGTTACACGGTCATCAATGAATCGTTCGATCAGAGCCAAAGCACACAGGTGGTATGGGCTAAGCTATGCTTGGATGTGAATGGATTGTCGATGCCTTTGGTTGCGATCCAGAGCATCTTCGCGACCTTACTGCAATGTCTCGATTGTGCGATAATATCGTTATCAACCTTGGGTTGACTGTAGTCGGAAAACCGACGTGGTACCAATTTCCAGGCCAAGCTGGTGTGACCGGACTATACTTGCTGAGCGAATCTCATCTGGCATGTCACACCTATCCAGAGGTCGGAGTTGCCACTTTGAATCTTTATTGTTGTCGCCAGATTCCAGATGTACCCTGGAAGGAGCTTCTTGGCAAAGCCTTGCATGCGTCGCACTCCAAAGTGATCTATGTGCCCCGTGGAGAAAGCGAGCTGTTACGACCGGAAAACTCTGAGGAGCTTGGGCTATGAAAACGCGCATCGCGAATTGCCCGGCGTGTGGTGGGCCGGTTACTTTTCAGGTCAGTTCGTCGTTAGTGACTGTATGAAGCTTTTGCAACTCGGTCGTTGCCAGGGGGGATAAGCATCCGAGAGATTGCGGCAAAATTGCTGACGTGGTGGATCTGAATTCTCCGCTTCGAGTAGGGATGACGGGTAGCTATCGCAACAAATCCTTCTGTATCACTGGTCGAGTGCAGTACAAACATCCTTCTGGAGCTGTTTGGGACGAGTGGTATTTAAGTTTTCCTGGCGAGCGATGGGGATGGTTGGCAGAGGCCCAAGGAAACCTCTATTTAATGTTCGAGCAGAAAACCAAAACTGGGTCGAGGCTTGCACAATTTGAGACTCTTGATTTAGGGCATGAGTTCAAGGTTCGAGACGAATCGCTTGAAGTCACCGAAAAAGCGATTGCAACGGTGTCGGCGGCC
>JBJTAQ010000074.1:0-1785 GCA_046090945.1 Pirellula sp. | reverse complement strand
AGCTGTAGAGCCCTCTGCTGCACCGAGTGCACCTGCTGAGCCAGCACCGGCTCAGCCAGCACCGGCTACGGAGCCAGCACCGCCGGCCGAGCCACCTCCTGCTGCAGAGCCTGCGCCCAAGCCCTAGGGGCTTGTGATGGTATGGTGAGCAAGCGATCGAAGAAGCAGGTTGGCCAGGAGCCGGATGCAGCCAAGCACTCGGGTAAATGGCTCGATCTCGATGAGCTCATCGAGCCGCTGTCTGAGGATGCGTTGGCGGTATCCCAGGAGGAGCAATCTCCATCGGTCCCCAAGCCGATGTCCAAGGGCTTTGAGCGTTTGGCGTTCACGGTCGAGGATGAGCATGCAGACACTCGAATCGATCTGTATTTGACCTTCAAGATCGACGGTTACAGCCGAGTGTTTTTACGACGCGTGATCGCCCAAGGACATGTCCGAGTCGATGGTCGTGAGGTCAAACCCGCTTTCCATGTGTTCCCGGGGCAACTTGTCGAAGTGACGGACTTGCCTCCGGCACCCCAAGACGGTCCGATTCCCGAGGCCATACCGCTGGATGTGCTTTTCGAGGACGAGTCGCTTGTCGCGATCAACAAACCGGCCGGGATGGTTGTCCATCCAGCCAAGGGGCACTGGTCCGGTACGCTCACAGCGGCCTTAGCTCACCACTTTGGCCAGTTAAGCGATGCCGGTGGTCCGACGCGTCCGGGAATCGTCCATCGTTTAGATCGCGAAACCAGTGGCGTGATCTTGATTGCTAAGACCAATGAAGTTCATTTCAAACTCTGCGCGCAGTTTGAAGCTCGCACGGTCCAGAAGACCTATACGGCGATCGTAACGGGCGCTTTGGACCGAGATCGAGATCGAATCATTCAGCCCATCGGGCACCATCCTTACCAGCGTGAGAAGATGGCCATTCGCAGTGGCCATCCAAGCAGCAGGTACGCCGAAACTCACTTCGAGGTGATCGAGCGGTTTTCCGGGTATGCATTGCTCAAGGTGTCCCCGAAGACAGGCAGGACCCACCAAATCCGACTGCATTTGGCCCACATCGGCTGCCCGATATTGTGCGACAGGCTTTATGCAGGACATGCCCAAGCTCGGCTTGGGCAATTGCTTCGTCGCTCCGTGCGTGGATTGCCTGCCAGACCCCAGGACGCAGAAGTTGTTTTAGAGCGTCAAGCCCTTCATGCGGCAGAAATCCAGTTCGAGCATCCAAAAACCGCTCAGCGGCTGAGCATCTGTGCTCCCCTGGCACCGGATCTTGTACGGATAGTGGACATTTTGCAACAAGGGGATTCGTACTCGGGAAACCTGAGTGTAAATCCTCGAACCTCATAGAAAATCGGCACCAGCACAAAGGTTTCTTAGTCGGTGGCCTTGCCAAAGCCCGGCGAATGCGAAAGATACACAACGTTCTGGCGACCCTCAGTATCCAAAGGAACCCATCCGTGAACGATCTGCCTAGTTTTCCACCAATCCATAACGCGTCGGCCTACCAAAGCTATCAACGGCAGCGACAAATGACTCTCGGTGATTTGTTGCTCGAGAATCGCATCGTTTTTCTCCAAGGAGAGATCTATGCCGGCAACGCGAATGAATTGGTCATGAAGTTGCTGTACTTGCAGAGTGAGAACCGTCGCAAGGATATCCACTTCTACATCAACTCTCCGGGTGGCGAAGTTCGTGCGACGCTGGCCATCTACGATACGATGCAAATGGTTTCCTGCCCGATTGCAACTTATTGTGTGGGGGAAGCAGCCAGTGGAGCGGCTGTGCTGCTGGCAG
>JBJTAQ010000073.1:0-5797 GCA_046090945.1 Pirellula sp. | reverse complement strand
TGTCAAACGAGGCGCTAACTATGGCTGGAGTGTCATGGAAGGGTCCTCGGTTTTTTACGCCAATCGTGAACCAGGCCCTGAGCCGTTCGAGTTGCCCGTGATGGATCACCACCACAGCCAAGCTCGGTCGCTCACCGGTGGGATCGTCTACCGAGGAACTCATCCTGAGCATGAACAACTTCGGGGTGACTATATCTATGGCGATTACTCGACAGGCAAGATATGGGCCATTTCGCACGATGGTGATAAACCTTCGAGGGCGGTCGAGATCGCCGATACCCCGCATGCGATTACTGGATTTGCCTCCATGAACGATGGAGAAATCTGGATCGCAGACCATCTTGGAAAATCGATCGTACGCTTGGTCCCGAATCGTGCCGAGGATACTTCCGGGCGGTTCCCAAGGTTGCTAAGTCAAACAGGACTCTTCACGGATGTTGCGAAGCATCGGTATACCGAAGGAATCGTGCCGTACTCGGTCAACTCGCCCCTGTGGAGCGATGGAGCTTATAAAGAGCGGGCGTTTGCGATCCCCGAGGACAGTTCGCGAGACCATCGCATCGAATTTCAGAATCAATTCGGTTGGACGTTTCCCAACGGAACCGTCTTGATCAAGAGTTTTGCACTTGAAAAACAAGCGGGCCGCCCTGAGTCGCGACGCTGGATAGAAACCAGGCTGATGCTTCGCCAGCAGAATGAATGGGTCGGTTATTCCTATCGCTGGAACGATCAAGGGACCGATGCTGAGTTGGTTGATCCGGCTGGAGCAGATGTCGATTATGCGATCGAGGATCAATCGCTCGCCGACGGTTCGCGTGTGCAGCGTTGGCATTATCCGAGCAGGGCCGAGTGCATGGTGTGCCACAGCCGAGCGGCCAACTATACCCTCGGTTTGCAAACCTCCCAAATCAATCGTGCATACTCCCTTGCAGGAAATTCCGATAATCAACTTTTGGCATTTGAGAAAATGGGACTCTTTAAAGTCAACCCGCAGCAGTTTGCGTACTCACCTTCGCCAAAGACTCGAGGTTCTCATGAGGATGATCCAACCGTCGATGCGATAGCAATCGCAGCGGCCAAGTTACCTCAAAGGTCAACACCGAGCGACTCCTCGGTACTGCCTGCCCTCCCGGCGGCATTGCCCAAGCTGAGCAATCCCTACGATGAGAATCAGCCGCTGGAGGCTCGCGTCCAGGCTTACCTGCACTCGAATTGCGCTTCGTGCCATGTACCAGCAGGAGGAGGAAATGCAGCGATGGAACTGAGCCATCCGACGCCCTGGTCCAAGATGGGGATTATCGATGCGGAGCCCAAGCATCACGATTTGGGGATCAGCGGCGCTCGGCTCATCGCGCCCGGAGATCCCGACAAGAGCTTGCTCCTTGCTCGAATCTCGCGGAGAGGCAAAGACCAGATGCCACCTGTGGCATCCAATGAGGTCGACTCGCAGGCAGTCGCATTGATCCGTCAGTGGATCGAATCTCTTGCTAGAACTCCAAAGTAACTGCCGTGGGGTTGCGAGCCCGCTGTTGTTTGAGCGACACTCAAGAGCCCCGAAGTCCTGGTGAGACAATCCGTTTTTCCAGGAGACCAAAACCATACTGCACGGCCAGTGCCAACACGGCCGCCGGTACTGCCCCTTGTAGGATCAGCGATAGATCGTTCAATCGGATACCGGTGAGAATCGGCGAGCCATATCCTCCGGCACCGATCAGCGCACCGATCGTCGCAGTTCCGACGTTGATCACTGCTGCGGTCTTGATCCCAGATAGGATCGACGGCAAGGCCAATGGCAATTCGACCAACCTCAATCGAGCCTTGCTGTCTAGCCCGAGAACCTCGGCTGATTCGCGAATCGCCCCTGGAATCTGCTTGAGTCCTGCATAAGTTCCGCGAACAATCGGCAGAAGGCTATATAGAAACAATGCCATGATCGCCGGAGCTGGTCCTATGCCCATTTCAAAGACCGCAAAAAGGGGCATCACGAAGACCAAAAGCGCCATCGATGGAAGCGTCTGAATCACGCCGACGATCCCCAAGACTGTTTGGCCGATCGCCTCATTGCGCGAGGCGAGAATCCCGAGTGGGATCGCCGTAAGGATCGCAAGCCCAAGAGATATCAGTACTAGGAACAGGTGTTCCCAAGTCGTACTCAGAATGCGTTCGAGGATTTTCTTTGCGTCGGCCCATTTGCCTTCCTGGGGAAGGGAAATACTCAGGCTCAGTTTCTTGTTCAGAAACTCACCGGCGACGAGTTTCTCTTGCCTGCGATCGAGTCGCACCTGGGCAGACATCGAGGACATTTCGTCGGGTGAGATCAGCGCCTGGAGTTTGGAAATCGCTTCGGCGACCTTCGGGGCCCGACTCGGCAAATCGTCTCGCATCAATACCACTGCATAATAGACAGGAAAGAATACTAAATCGTCTTCGAGGGCTACCAAGTCGTAGTATTTGATCTCAGGATCCGTTGTGTACAAATCGGCCACCTGGATCGAATCTTTTTCCAGGCCGCGATAAGCTAGATTGTGATCCATGACTTTGATTCGCGTTTGCGGCAAGCCGTACTTTTCCTTCAGCGGACGCCACCCATCCTTGCGCTCGACGAACTCGTCGGAGAAGCCCAGTTCGAGTTGCGGATGATTCTTTAGATCGCTGATCTTGGTAATCCCCAATCGCTGGGCAACCGAGCGTCGCATCCCTAGGGCATAGGTGTTGTTGAATCCGACTCGGTCGGACATGAGGACCTTTTTCTCGGCCAGTGCGTTTCGCATGTCGCTCTCGGACTCGATTTTGTTTCCTTGCCGGGCCACGTCGGCCAGGATCTCCTCGCGGATTGTCCCGGTGTAATCGACATAAGCGTCGATCTCTCCGGTGATGAGGGCTTGCCACAAGATCTGCGTGCCACCGAGTTCGGCGCGATGCTGGACCTGGGCTCCTGACTCTCTGGCTAGATGCGCGAGCAACTCACCGAGAATGACCGATTCGGTGAAGGACTTCGAGCCGATACCCACTTGGACGCTTTGTCCGAACACTTCAACTGGAGTGCTTAGCATGGCTGCGATCCCCAGCAAACCGCACATCAGTGATCGAAACAGATGATTCACGTGGACTCCTTGGGCGATTGCAGATTGGGCAGTCGCTGCGCGTTGACGAACCGAGTCACAAAGTCGTTGGCTGGATGCGAGATCATCTGATCGAGTTTTCCTTGCTGTACGATCCTGCCTTCTCCGAGCATGATCACATGATCTCCGAAGAATCCGGCTTCGCCCATATCATGCGTGACGGTAATCGCCGTTTTATTGAGTGTTCGAAAAATCTTCAGCAGGTCTTCTTGTAGGTCGTATCGAACCAGAGGGTCCAGCGCTCCCATCGGTTCATCCAGCAGCATCACTGGTGGATCGAGCATGAGGGCTCGCATGATCCCTACGCGTTGTCGCTGACCTCCGGAGATTTGAGCCGGATAGCGATCCAGGGCCGGACGGGGTAGTCGGGTTAAATCTGCCAACTCGTCGATTCGGCTACCGATGCGATCGTTGGCCCAACCCAAATGCTTGGCCATCAAACCGACGTTTTGCGAGCAGGTCAAATGGGGAAATAGCCCTCCGTCTTGGATGACATACCCTATCCGATGCCGGACCTGCATCATGTTTTTTGGATTCATCTCGACCCCGTCGAAAAGCACACGACCGGAATCAGGGGTCAGCAACCCGGCGAGCAGACGCAATAGGGTACTTTTTCCGCAACCGCTCGGGCCGATCAGGACAGTTGATTTTCCTGTCTGAAAATCGATCGATGTCGGTTGCAAGACCGTTTGTTCGCCGAACGATTTGGAAACCGATTCTAATTTAAACACGGATTTCAACTCGACTACTTTGCTTGACACCTTGGGCATACTCGCGATTGAGGCTATCGAGCATCTCCTGGATACGTTGCTGGAGAAGCGATGTGATCTGTTCGGTACTCTTGGATTTATCCTTACCCCTAGGCAATTCGATTGGTTCCCCAAATCGAATTTGCACGGTCTTGCGACCATGCGAGGTCGGATAGCTTGCACCGAGCACATCTTCTTGAAGTTTGTCGACTGTCTCTGCTTGACGTTCCCAACTGGGATTCTCATCGAGATAATCCCCGGGGTAGCTGTACAACTGCGTGACAAAAAACATCTCCTGCATATCGGCATTCCACTGCCGCTGCTTGTCCTGCTGTTTTTCTGCGGTCGTCTGCTGAGCGTCTTCGACCATTTGCTTGATGATGCGTTGACGGACCTCTTTGATTCGCTCAGGGATCAGCTTCTTCTTGGTGGTAATCTGGTACTTGACTTCAGCTTGTCCCAGCACAGCATCGGCCAAAAACGCTAATCGCTCTGGGAGTGAACCTTGGCGAGCCTGACCAAGTCGCTGAGCTTCCTGTTTAGATAAGAGTTCATCGGCGAGTTTCAAAATACGATCGACGGTGGAGTGCTCAGGAGGTGCCTGGATCGCCAGACTCTTTTCGAGTTCCGCGATGATTGCAGTCATGCTCGAAGTGGGGTCCTCAAGGTACCATCGTTTGATCGCGACTGGCACGATAACGACAGGTCGCTGGGATTTTCGGGCAGCCATCGAAGCGATCGCAGCCGCACCATCACGCAGAGCCGTCAAGCGATCGTTGGTGTGGTAGATATCCCCCTCGGGGAATACCACCAAGGGTTCTTTGCGGTTCTGAAGAATATCCAACGCTGTCTTCATCGCTTGGATATCCGCGTTTTCGCGGTCGACGCTAAAGCAACCGCAGCGTTGCATCGATTCGCATTCAAACCAGCCGCTCTGCGAGAAGACCTGCCAGGCTGTCATCGTATAAAAAGGAATCCGTAAATAGTCTGCGGCCGTCAGCAGACAATACGAGTCCCAATGAAAGGAATGGTTCGGTGCGATCATCACCCCATGCCCCGCAGCCAATGGCTCTTGGAGATGCTCCATTTGCTGGAGTTCGATGCCTGCGATTTGCTGCTTGCGAAGCGCTCTGATTCGCAATCTCTTGGCGGCCCGAAACCACCAATACGTCAGTTTAGCGGGCCAATGTTTCTCCGGGACTCCGTAGGGTTGATCGTTCATCGCAGATGTATCTCAATTGGACAACAGCCCTTGGCCTTCTGAAATACGCAACAACGTACCTATCGGAATCGGTCCAGCGATCTTTTCAATCCTGGCTTTCTCATCGTCCGAAGCTCGAGCCGGCCATTGGATTTCGATTCCTAGGATCTTGGTCGCTTTGCCAAGTCCGATCGTCTGCTCTAGGGGGTTTGCGCCAAAACTGCTTCCCGAAGTGACTTGTCGATAGACTAGCGGCAACTCCGGATCATCCGTTTGAATCATGATGCGAGCTCCGATGGCCACAGGATTCGAGGACTGCCCGACAAGCTTCACAGATGTCCAACTGTTTTGATTTCCTGGGTTTTGGAAAAGGATGTTGTGGTACTTGTCCCCGTTGACAGCCCCACCCATCTCGATGAAAAGATCGATCGAGCCGTTGCGATCCCAATCGCCACAGGCGACCCCGTGTCCCTTTTGCAGATTGCCCGTCCCGGACGAAGCGGTGATGTCGACAAAACGTTTCCCACCCAAGTTTCGGAACATGCGATTCGGGACCAGAGTACCGAGATTCGGATCGCCGGTGCCGAGATAGAAATCCAGCCAACCGTCATTGTCAAAATCGGCGAAGTTCGAACCCATGGTGATAAAAACCCCTTCGAGGCCGTATTCCTTGGCCACATTGACAAAACGCTTACCCTCTTGATTCATGTACAAAGCGCTTTTTG
>JBJTAQ010000072.1:0-6850 GCA_046090945.1 Pirellula sp. | reverse complement strand
TGGCCGTCGATCCACATGCCGTGCAAATGTCCGGATTTCATTCCGGTGAAGACATCCGAGGGAAAAAGAAAATCTCTTTCCTGGTAGTTTGGGAGCAATTCTCGTTGCTTGGAGACTTTTTCGAGAAACGACATAAGCGCCGGGATGTCGGGGGGTTGGATGGCGCGTATTTGAGCCTGGGCCGAACGTTTCGAGCGATGTTTTTTCGGGATAATCCAAGTGTTGAGCCGACCGATTTTGTTGTAAAACGGGAGTCCGGCGCGACCGCCGAGAAGCGAATTGCTTGCGGTTCGGTTTTCGACAGCGATGGTCGTCACATAGAATTCGGCTTGGGCATCTTGATCCAATTCCTTCAAAAAACGATAACCGCGAGCGAGGACTGTGTTACCTCGGTAGTCCGGGTGGATGCGGAGGCCTGACAGATAGCCGACTTTTCTCGGATTGCCAGCAACATATCGATCGCGAATGCTGCGAGTTCCCATCCCGACGATTTGATCTGAGTTCCGGTCCCGAGCGATGAGTACTTGGACGAATTGGCCTTCGCATTGGTGTGCTGCAAAGTAATTCGGTTCACGGCCGAATGACACGCTGATGAGGCCGTCCATTCGGATGTTCCGGAGCAGTCTCCTGAGCGCGGGATCGTCGTCTTTTGTGGCCAACTCGAAGAAAATCCGAGTTTGATTCTTGGTCGTTTCGGAATGGGATGATCTGGTTTTGTCCATGGTGTTCATCGTCGAACTGCTACCAATGGTTTTTGGTCCCCTTCGTCTCCCAATGGCATGCCGCTGCGTTTCTCGATATCCCATTGATGAATGGCATTGACGAAGAGGTAGTTGCGAAACACATAGAGGCTGCTGCGATTGACGGGTGCAAGTGCCCGACTAGCGATGCTTGTCCAACTATAAAAATCTTTTCGTGCTTTCAGGCACAAATCCTCGAGTTCACGGGGAGCCATTTTGGCGGGTTGAAATGGGATCATGTTGTAGCGATAGCGAGGATCGGTCCACCACGATTCAAACAGCAGTTTACCCTCGCTTTCTAGTCGTTTGTAAAGTGGCGTTCCTGGAAATGGCGTGATGTGGTTGAAAGCCGCGATAAATAAACCTTGTTGTTTGGCGAAGGCTACGGTTTGAGCGATCGATTCAGGAGTATCATGATCGTAGCCGACGATGAACGTTCCGTAGACGACTAGTCCATGCCTTCGGAGATTCTCAATTGCGACGGCAGGTCCTCCCTTCATGAGGTTGAACCCCTTGTTCATCTGCCTGAGACTATTGGGGTTAAGCGATTCGAATCCAACCAATACACCCTGGCATCCGGCTCGCTTCATCAGATCGAGCATTTCATCGTCGTGCGTCACGTTGATAGCGGTCTGCGTGAACCATTTGAGTTTCAAGGGAATCAGGGCCTTGAGCAGTTCTTTGGCTTCCGACATTCCGGAGGTTAGGTTGTCATCAATGAAGAAGACCATTTGATTGGGTTTACGAACTCTGCCGATCTCGCGAATGACTCGATCGACATCTCGAAAATGGTGAGCTCCCTTGTGGAACGACTGTATCGCGCAAAATTCGCATCGAAAGCGACAACCGCGAGCGAACTCGACCAATTGGATTGGAAGGTATTTTTTATTCCGGAAAATCGAGCGATCAGGATCGACATCCAGTCGAGGTTGCTCGGGCGATCGATAGATCGCTTGCGGGGTGCCATGTCGATAATCATCGATCAGCAGTGGAAACGTCTGTTCGGCTTGTCCGACGACTACCGAATCCGCATAGACTGCGACCTCTTCGGGACAAAGTGTGGCGTGGTATCCACCCATGACGACGGGGACTCCGCGGCGTCGATACTCTGATGCGATTTGATACGCTCGGCGGGCCGTATAGGTTTCGATACTGATGGCGACCAAATCGGTCGGTTGGTCGAAAGGGATGAGTTCAAAGCGGTCATCATAGAACTGTTTTTCGACATCGCTCGGAGTCAGTGCGGCGATCATCGCTGCTGGAAGCGGCTCCATTTGCCAAGTTTTCAGATAGGTGCGATCTCCGGCGCGCCGTCCCACACAAGGATGAACGATCGTTAATCGAAAGGGACGACTTGCTTGGATCATGAATGCACCTGGCTGATCGCTTTAGCCTCCTGTTGCGGTGGGTTTGGCCACTGAAAATTTCCGGTGGGTCCCCCCCCTAGTAGCTCGAATGGGACATCGCAGGTGTAAAAACGATGCAGTCGATATGCGTAGTATCGGTACCCGTAATTGGTCATCAGTGCAAAAGGCCAGGCGGCGGGAGTATGCCGCAGTCGTCGGAATATATTCGGCCAAGAGTAAGCATATTTCCAGGCAGTCTGCGTTCCTTGCTGCAATTGCTCGATGCTCATCTGTGCAGGCTGAAATACGACGTGTTGTCCGTCGTACAACTGCCAATCCTTGGAAAGAATCCGTCCTTGGGACTCCAGCTGTTTATACAGCCCCGTGCCTGGAAACGGGGTAACGATAGCGAACCTTGGGAGATCGATACCGCAATCGACGGCAAACTTGGCTGTTTTCATGAACACATCCGGCTGATCATCGTCGAGTCCGAAAACGAAGCAGCCCTGGAGAGATATTTTCCTGGCGTGGAGTTGCCGTACGATTCGGGGATAATCCTCGGGATTATTGAAGGCTTTGTGCGAGTTCTTGAGGGTTCCTTGTGAGACCGATTCGAGTCCCATCAACAGCCCGCGACAACCGCTTCGTGCCGCAAGATCGAGCAGAGGAATGTCATCGCACAGGATGGTGGTGGACAAGCCATACCATTGGATGCCCAGAGGCAACAAGGCTTCGAAGAGTTTCGCAGCGTAATGCTTATCGGCGATCAGATTCAAATCGATGAAGATGGCTTTTTTCGCTTTTCTTCGTCGGAGATCTTCGACGATTTCTTCGACAGGTTTCTGCCAAGGTTTTCTGCCCCAGGCGGCTGGGACGACACAGAAGGAGCAGTTGTGCACGCAGCCTCGGGTTGATTCAAAGACATTTGCGGTGAGGTATCGGGATTCGGGCAAGACGCTTCGATCTGGCAAAGGATAGCCGCCGAGTTTAAAGTCGCTGTGTTGCTCATAGCGGGGTTGCATCTTGCCGGCGACAAAATCTCTGAGCAATCGCGGCCATTCCTCTTCGGCATATCCGACCACGATCGCATCTGCATATTGCTGTGCCTCATCGGGCACTAGGGTCACATGAGGTCCTCCGAGAACGACTTTGATTCCTCGATTTCGGAACTGATTTGCGAGTTCATAAGCGCGTTTGGAAGTGCCGGTGATCACCGTCATACCGATGATGTCGGCATGGAGATCCAGGGGTACATCCATGATCCCTTCATCGAAGCATTCGATGGTGGCATTGAGTTCGGTGGGTACTAAAGCCGCTAGTGTCGGCAGTGTCAGCGGCATGTACCGCAGCGACTTGCCGAAAATACCACCGCGATGTCGATACAGCGGGCCTTTGGGCGAGATCAGAGCGATCTTCAGCGATCGGTTGCTTGGATTGGCACAGACATTCATGTCCTTGCGATCTCCTTGACTGGCGTTGTGGGGCTTGGTTCGAGTCGGGATCCAGGATTTCTTCGATGCAATCCGAAGAGCATTCCTTGCTTCTTTTTGGCTTCCTTGGCGTAGATTGGGTTGTACTGCAGATAGGCCAATAGGCGCATTGGAGAGCTCAGGTGGGTTTTGAAGTCAAACATTCGATAGACGATCGAGCCGAGCGTGTTCCAGCGTCGGCGACAGTCCCAGCAGGCTTGAGTGAGTTCTTCGGGGGACATGCGTTTCGGGATAAATGCTGCATGGTTGAATCGATACTCTGGGTGGAGCCACCATTTTCCGTCGTAGAGCAATCTCCCCTCGGATTCCAGACGCTTGTACAGGGGGGTATTTGGGTAGGGCATTAGGATATTGTAAGCGGCGAAGCAGAATTTATGGTGCATTGCAAAATCGCTGGTGGCCTGGATCGATTCGACGGTATCATCATCGTGACCGAGGGTAAAGGCGGCCCAGGTTTGGAGATGATGGTCTCGCAGGATTTGGATAGGTTTTTCGTAGTAGTCCCAACCGTCGCGTTTGAGTTTCGCATTTCCTCGTCTTAGGAAATTAGGTCCTTTCTTCATGCGTTGCAAATTGACAGGATTGAGGGATTCGAATCCGATAACGTTACCCATGCAACCGCTCTCGACGAGTAATTGCATGAGTTCCGGGTCGTTGGTCATATCGAGCGAGGCTTGAGAGACCCACCGGATTCGCATCGGGATTAACTCTCGGAGAAACGCTTTGGCCGCTTCATGGTTGGACAGAAAGTTGTCGTCCACAAAGAAGATGAACTTTCTCTGTTGGTTTTCGATTTCATCAAGGACTTCTCGAGTTCTGCGGACATAGTGGCTGCGGTTAAAAAAGACGCTGATCGCGCAGAAGTCGCAGGCGAATCGGCAACCTCGACTGAACTGCATCAGGGTGATTGGCAGATAGCCTTTATTGCGAAACAAGTCGCGTCGAGGTTGGATGCCTCCTTGTTGTGCGACTCCTGGAGCAGACCGGTATTCGGCTTTGAGTTGGCCTTGCTGGGCATCGGCAACGACTTGGTGCCAAATCAGCTCGGCATCTACGATGAAAATCGAATCGGCATGCTGACGGCATTCGTCTGGAAAGAGGGTTGGATGGAAACCACCTAGGATGACAGGCACTCCGCGCAGGCGGTATTCTTCGGCGATCTCATAGGCGCGTCGAGCGGTGTAGATTTCGACGGTGATCGCTGCTAGATCGGTCGGTTCGTCGTAGGGAATCTCTTCGATACGATCGTCGTAGAGGGCACACTCGACGTCAGGGGGTGTCATCCCTGCTAGAACACCCAGTTGCAAAGGTTCCATGCGTCCTTCGTCGACGTATAGACTATGTTCGAGTCGCCCGATATTCGGTTTGATGAAAGTGATTTTCATGCAGGAGTTCCTAGGGCAGCAGTATCATCCGGGGGATAGACCTCTCGCAGTGTTTCAGTGGAATCCCCAAGCCGCATCCCTTGCTTGCGATGGATCTCTCGCCTTGAGGTGAAGTTGGCCAGTGCATAGGCTGCGGCGTGCAGGGGGGGTCGGCAGTTGGCTCGCCAGTCCAATGCTCTTGAGCCGATGCTTCGCCAGCGGTTGAATTCGGTACGAATTCGGTAGCATCCCTGCTGCAATTGTTCGGGAGTCATCTTTTTGGGTTCGAACATGCAGTCGCCGTATTTGAATTCCGGATCGAGCCACCATGGGTCGCGAATCAACCGGCCTTCGGACTTGAGTCTCGCGTACAACGACGATCCGGGCGTGGGTGTTAGCGGGTTAAAGTTCGCCAAGAAGAGTCGATTTCGAATTGCGAAATCGAGTGTAGCATCGAAAACATCTGGCGTATCATGGTCATATCCGAGAACAAAACCGCCGTAGATCATCATGCCGTGATCGCGAATCTTGCGAATCATTTCGCTGTAGCTGCCATGCTTCTGGTTCCAAGCTTTACGCATGAGCTTGAGGTTGTTTGGATCGAGAGACTCGAAGCCGATCATCAAGGATATGCAACCGCTACGAGCCATGATCCCGAGTAGCTCTTGATCCGCTGCAATGTCGATGCTGCACTGGCAGGACCATCTGAGTTTCAACGGGCGAATCGCTTCGAGCAATTCTTTCAAATGATCTTTGTTGTTGAAAAGATTGTCGTCGGTGAAAAAGAAGTAAGGGCGATCGATTCGGGACAGTTCTTGGACCACTTCGCTGACCGGTCGCCAACGCAAGCTGGTCCCATAAAACGCGTGGATAGAGCAGAAATCGCAGGCGTATCGACAGCCACGACCGAATTGGACCAGAGCGACAGGCCGGTAACGCTTTCCGCGAAAGATGCTTCGATCGATCCTGCGGTCTGAGAGTTTTGGAAGCTGGCTCTGGTACTTTCTTTTGAGCGTTCCATTCTTTGCGTCTTGGACCACCTCTGGCCATAGATCGTCTGCATCACCGAGAACGACCGATCGAACGTAACGCAGCGTTTCCTCGGCGCAGAATGTAGTGTGATAACCTCCGGCGACAACAGGGACACCTTGATCGGCGAACCGACTGGCTAATTGGTAAGCTCGTCGAGCGGTGAAGGTTTCGATGGTGATCGCGACCAAATCCGCATCCATTCGTTCGGGGATCTCTTCCAAGCGTTCGTCATACAATTCCACTTGGCAATCTTTGGGAGTGCATCCGGCGAGGATTGCGAAGGCCAAGGGTTCCATCGCGTCGGAGGACCGGCAGGCGTATAGATTTGGGCGTACGAAAGCGATTCGCATCGGAGATCACTAGCCTTTTTCTAAATCGAAATCCATCTTCCAAATTGATTGTGACATCGAGGGAGACGATGGGCCAGTGAAAAACCGGCTATGAGCGTTTTTTGCGACCAATCAAAAATCCGCCAAGCAAGCCGGCCAGTAGGCCACCGGCGGCTGATAGCAGCATCATTCGGTTAGTCGATTCGGTGACGAAAAGTCGAATGACAGGGTTGTCGAAAGAGTTGGCGACACCATGGAAGCTCACGAGCAGCCATTTCCCATCGACGTTGGCAATCGTACCGGACCAATGGCTATCTAGGGTAACGGTCTCGCCACGTGCGAGTTTGTACGAGTCGTTCATTTTTCCGGTAGAGACAACCATTTTACCTCCATCGAGTATCATCCGCTTTTCGATGGTAGGGTCGACGTGAATTTTATCGATAAACCCACTGAGCTTTTTAAACTCAGCTAGTACTTCGGCGTGCCCATGCGATACGCTTCCGTCTTGCCAAGTAGCCACGACATCCGGATGGCAATATAGGTTGAGCA
>JBJTAQ010000071.1:0-10823 GCA_046090945.1 Pirellula sp. | reverse complement strand
GACACCGGTGATTGTTCCGCTCGCGGTATGGGATGCAGCATCGTAGACTCCGTTGTAATCAACGGTAGTCACCTCGGCCGTAGCAGGAGTGATGCTCAACGTTGCTGTTCCGCTGGCTGCCAAGTAATTGCCGTCGGTGATCGAAGCTGTCACCGAACCGCTATCGGCTACATTGGTACCAGATAGCGATTCGCTTGCCAGGAGAACTCCACCGACACCGGTGATTGTTACGCTCGCGGTATGGGATGCAGCATCGTAGACTCCGGTGTAATCAACGGTAGTCACCTCGGCGGTGGCAGGAGTGATCGACAAGGTTGCCGTTCCACTGGCTGCCAAGTAATTGCCGTCGGTGATCGAAGCGGTCACTGAACCGCTATCGGCAACATTGGTGCCTGTGAGCGATTTGCTCGCCAAGATCACTCCACCGAGACCGGTGATTGTTACGCTCGCAGTATGGGATACAGTGTCGTAGACTCCGGTGTAATCAACTTTGGTCACCACTGCGGTGGCAGGAGTGATGGTCAAGTTCGCCCCGACGTACGTTAGGGTGTAGTTGCTGCTTAGAGCAAGCGATCCTTGAGTGATCGCGTAGGATCCAACAGACTCTCCCGATGTTCTAGCTAGAGTTCCGGAGAATGTATCGCCGTTGAAGAGTGAACCAATGGTGATTTGGTAATCGAGAACGGGGTCGGCATTGCCATAAATCTTGGATTTTGCGTTGGCCCTAGCGGTAACGTCAGCCTTGCCGACAACAAGAGTTCCACTGGACTGAACGAACGTTGAATTGTTGGTGTTCGTCAGTGTGACCGTGAACGGATACGAGCCAGCAGGTACGCTTCCAGGTACCGTAACGTTCAAGGATGAACCTGGGAATGGATTGGATCCGGATGAGGTAAAACTGGCGGGAGAAAAGGAAGAGGTAACTCCGGTTGGCAAGCCCGAGACGGAATATGAGCCGGAAAAATTACCGTTGGTTTGGCGTGTCGCAGTTATCGCGAATGACACAGAATCCGCCGTACCACCATAAATGGCCGAACCGCTTTGACTGCCAACCCCCAAGGTACCTGAGCCGTTGGATGCCACCACGATGACATCAAAATCCCAAGCGTTGTTGGGCATTCCTATCGTTCCGGTGGAGGCGAGAAATGTAGCACGGATTGTGTAGGTGCCCGGAGTCACGCTCGACGCCGCAGCAGCAGTGAATTTATAATTAATGGTTTGTGCGTTGCCGGTTGGTCCACCCGTATTCACCGTACCAATTGCGTTGCTCGTATCAGAATCACTGACGGCAACATAAGTCAAAGTTAGGCCGGTTGGGGCACCGCCAAACGTGACGGATGGGGTTTGAACGCCGTTGTTTTTCGGAATGTCTAAAATCACTTGATTGACAAGGTCAGCACTCGAACCAGCAGTGACATTGACCGACTGCGTTCCGTCGCCGGGGCTGATACCAAAATTACCTCCGTCGGTAAACTCATAGGTCGCAATCGCATTTGAAGACTGACCCACAGCGGTTAGCAAGAGAGTCGACTTGTAGTATTGCTCTTCGACAAACCAAGTTGTTCCTATCGCAGCATTTTGCGTTTGGTCGGTATCTGGAAAGATGCCGTAGTCGTTGGTCCCGTCGTTATCACTGTCGACGTAATATCCATCGAAACCACCAACACCGTCCGTTACCACCCAGGGGAGATTGCCGTTGGGTAGGTCGTTGACTCCATCGGTTCGCGTCACTTGAAAGCGAACCGTTTCTCCAGTCGCAAAATCTTGGCCGGAACTAGAATCATTCCAGGCAGCGATGATGGCGGTTTGCCCTGGAAGATAATCCGGCAGGTCGGTAACAACATTCGCCGCCATGAGCGAGCGAGATTCTAGGCACTCGAAAATGCCCAATCTGGAACTGCCCGCACGCGTTGCGTCAACGCGTCGCGAAGCCACAACCCTCAGTGGTAAACCAAACCTAGCAATAAAACTAGAAACCCAACTCCAAAATCGCTTGCTCATTCCGGGAACCCGCATCAAAAAATAGGAAAAGATCTCAAAGACCGAGAAATAGCCTTCAGGGCGCGGATTACAAATATCTAAAACAACCCTCGGGGAAACCTTAGACAGTTTGTATTACAACGATTTATAGGAGAGGTGTCGTCCGGATTCAAGATACAATAAATCAGAAACTGCACAATCTTACAGTTTTTTACGCCGATCTTTTTTTCAAAAGCCCAGGGATTAGCAGGCTTTTGTATGGTTACAAAATGCTAATTGTACATTTGTTTTTGGATTCATCGGGCATAGGTTGCACTAGGGGGGAGTTCGCTTCAAGGTGCGGTTTTTTTATCCACAGGGACAACCAAAGAACGCACAGGTGGATTGGTCGGTATTTTTTGGAACTGAACGTGAACGTAAAGCTGTAACCGTATTGGTTAGATTCACTCTGTGCGTCTCGGACGTCCTCGCGGTGAACCGTCCGCAGTCGAGAAACCCTGCGACTTTACCGGTTCTGACGATTCGGTTTATCTGATAACCAAATCGCTTCCGATCTAATCTGAACCAGTCTCTACGATGAGCCTCTAGGTTTCCTTTCGGGTGATTTAATATGCTAGCAAACCAATCGTTTGGCCTATCCCGTCGCCAATGGCTTCGAAATACGCTCTGTTTGGGCTTAATCGCCTATTCGAGAAGAATGACTTTGGGGCAGGAAACAATCCAAGTGGTCCAGCCCCTTGCATTTCGCGTCCGTTCTATCATCGAACTTAGCGGCGAAGTTCACCTGAAAGCTCAAAACACTACCGAGACGAGCAAGGATGGAAAGCCGCTGATCGCGCGTCGAGCTCCGGTGCAATCCAAATCCACTCTCGATTACGATCAACAGTACGTTTTGGGGGACTCCGATGATTCGAACCGCGGCTACATGTTCTTTCACGAAGCTCACTCAGAAATCACGGTCGATCGTCATACAACTCAAACAGTATTGCGGGACAACTGCAAAGAAATCATCAAGCTATCGACTGGCCGCGGTATTCATCCGGCCGCTCTTGCCACTCCGATGTTTGCAGCGGAACGCGAGTTGGTCAACGGAGCAGTTGATTCGATGTACTTGGACCAGATTTTAACTGACAAAGAGGTTACCATCTCGGACAAGTGGATCGTCGATCGTGTATCTGCCGCGAGACTCTTGCACTTGGACGCGATCCTCGAAGGTGATTTGACGGTCTGTCTGGTCGATAGCGATGATGAAAAAGCCAATCTGGAACTCTCGGGTAAACTGCAAGCCACCGCGCGTGACGTAGGTACCGAACTCGAAATCAAGGGCAAAGCCCTGATGGATCGCAAGGGTGGCTTTGTCTCTTGGTTGGCTCTGAAGATCGATGAGACTCGTGATATTGGCGAAGCCGAACCTGGTTTCAAAGTGACTGCAGATGTCCGCGTTTTGCGAGCTCCGATCGAATCGATGAGTTCAGGAAGAAGTCTCGCTCAGGTGTGGTCAGAAGCACCAAGCCCAGCCTCAGCAGAAATGCTGCAGTTCCAATCCGACTTGGGCTTCTACCGGTTCCTGGCCGATTGCCGCTGGTCGACTTATCGAGACAACGGCGAAGAGGCAACGCTTCGGTACATCGTCAACAATCGACGCGTAGCGCAGTGCAATGTCACGAACCTAGTCGATTTGCAACCCGGAGAGCAACTGACCCTTGAAGGCTACCAAGCTGATCTCGGCCGGCTCGCCTCGCGAACGGGCCGAGAAATACTTGAAGCTTCCGAGCAACTCACACGCAGCAATCATCGAATGCTGCGGATCACGATGTCCGGCTCGGTCGAAGGGGTCCCTTTGCGATGGATTCACTATCACATTTCGAATGATTCTGGTCGTCGTTTAGCCCTTGTATTTACCACTGATGAGACGTCGCTTGAAATGTTCGCGCAGCAAGATTCGCAGATTATCGATTCTTTAGAACTACTCAATTGGCCGACGAAACTCGATTCCAAGAGCCTCGAGTCTGCTACAATCGATTCATCGACCGATGCCGCTGCAGAGTCGGCTGCCGTCCCAAGTCTATCGAAGAAGCAATAACTGGGCTTTGCTAGCCGTTTTTATTGAGGGAGTTGGATTGATCATGCCCACAGACCTTCCGAATCCCTTCGAATCGACTTGGACATCCGACGAGCCTCAAGAATATCTAAATGGCTCTTCTGAGTATCCAGAGGTATTCGCGGGAAGGTTTGCTCGTCTGGTCGCAAACATCATCGATGGCTTGGTTCTGATCCTTCCGGTTTTCATCGTAAGCTGGATCAGCTTTGAGTATTTGTCTCTTAACGGACTAGGATTTTCGAATTTTGAGCTTTCGCAAGACGAAGGCTTAAGCTTCCTCGCGTCTATCCTGGTAGCATCTTTTCCTTGGGTCATCTTTTTCGCCTTGAACGGATATTTCCTTCACTACAGAGGTCAATCGATTGGCAAGATGGCCATGGGTGTACAGATCGTTGATTTTCGGACTAATCGTTTGATCGGGTTTGGTCCTAGGATGCTGGCCCGTTTTCTTTGGCTCCTACCTTTGACCTTGATCGCCGAACGATTGACTCCAACAGACATCGATGAGAGGTTGCTCAATCTCGTGCAATTTATCGGAATCCTGATCATCTTTGGCCCATCGCAGCGCTGTTTGCACGACTACATCGCAGGCACCCAAGTTCTAAGGTACCGGCCCAGTCGCCCTGGTTTGAATGACCTGTAGTCTAACGATGACTGCGGTTTTCGGCCCGGCGAAATTCCCGAAGTTCATCGCTCTTGAAGTACTTTGAAACCGTTGGTGTTCTACTTCGACCCAATCCCGGCATAGCGAACGGGGACTGTAAAGACGGAATCCGATGCTGTGATGAACAGAGTTTTGCGATCTTGGCCTCCCAAGCAGACATTCGCAGTCCAAGGTTTGGGGACTGCGATCGTTTCGATCAGTTCTCCATCGGAATTGTAGACGTAAACCCCGGCGGAACCTGTCAGATAGAGATTGCCTTCGGAGTCGATCGTCATCCCGTCTGAGCCCTGGCGACAGAAGACTTGGCGATCCACCAATTGGCCATCCTTGGCGATCTTGTACCGATACGTTTTTCGATCTCCTATATCGGCGACATACAAGAGTCTTCGATCTGAGTCTCCGATGATTCCGTTGGGTTGAACGAGTGCATCGTCGACACACACCAGATTCGACCCATCGCGATCCGCCTTGTAGAGAGACTGTTTTTTCTGAGGCGGTTTTTTGTGCTCCCACCAAGGCCTTTGGTAATAGGGATCGGTGAAGTAAATGGCACCATTGCGATCGACCCATGCATCATTCGGACCGTTGAGCTTAGAGCCCTCGAAGTCCTTCAAGAGCACTTTGTGATTTCCTTGGGCATCGAGTTCCCAAAGCTCGTTGGCTTCGTCGGCGCAGGCTAGCAGTTTTCCATCGGGCGCAAAGTACATGCCGTTGCTTCGTCCGGCTGGCTTAAGAAAATCCGATAGTTTGCCATCGGTGGTCCATTTGACGATTCGATCGTTGGGTTGATCGGTAAAGTAGACGTTGCCTTCGCTGTCGACTGTCGGACCTTCCGTGAACTTAAAGCCATCGCCGACGAGTTTGGCTTCTGCGAGGCTGACTTTGGATCGAGAGTTGCTGGCAGTTTTATCCTGTGTTTTGCTTTCGGTTTCCTGGGCAATCGTTAAACTAAGGTGGTATTCAGGTAGCAAAATACAAACGGTGACCACCAGCCGGCATAACCAAGTTGTGTTTGATCGTCTCATGTTTCGCTAACCTCAATCTGTAATCTGTTTGGCAATCTTTTTGCAATCTGTTCGGTTCAACCGGCCGATCGGTGGTCACTCAACCCGTCAACTCAAGATCAACTCAAAGAGTCAACCGTCATGCGTTCCAAAACCCGAACCCAGTGTAACTTAGTTTTCCCCAAGCTAGTAGGCTACGGCTTGCAAGGTGGTTTTTTAGCTATGGGATTGTTGTGGAGTTTGTGCGAAGCCTCGTATGCCGATTGGCCAGAATTCCGAGGGCCCAAGCAAAATGGGGTTGTCGAGAGCAGCAGTAAGTTGCCGACCGAGTGGGTTGCCAAGGACGACCAGCGGAAGAATATCCGGTGGCATACTCCGACCGATGGCCTGGGTTGGTCTTCGCCGGTGATCCTCGGGGATCGAATTTACGTTACATCGGCACGCAATAGTTCTGGCGATGCGGATGCGAAAGACCTGACCGGGCCTCAATCTCTTTTTCTGAGTTGTTACAGCGTGAGCGATGGCAAGTTGGTCTTCGACAAGAAAATCTTCGACCAAGCCGCTGATGCATCGAGTATTCATAAGAAGAACTCGCATGCCAGCCCTAGCGTTCTGGTGCACCTGGAACCCAGCCGAAAGAGTGCGATGTTGTTTGTTCATTTCGGTCACCAAGGGACGGCTTGTGTTTCTCCAGAGGGTGATATCCTCTGGACTGACCGCGAGCACTCCTACAATCCGGTCCACGGCAATGGTGGTTCTCCGATTGTCGTCGGGGATCGTTTGATTCTCACTTGCGACGGTTCGAAAGACCCCTACACGCTGGCGCTCGACATAAGCACCGGGAAAGAGGTTTGGAGAACAGCCCGGGACATCTCTACCGATCGACCTTTTTCTTTTGCGACCCCTCAAGCGATCGAGGTCGACGGCAAGACTCAGGTCATTTCGCCGGGTTCGGACATTGTGCAATCGCTCGATCCGTTGACAGGGAAAGTGAATTGGTTTGCGAAGTACAGTGGATTCTCGTTGATTGCAAGGCCGTTATACCACCAAGGCCTCGTTATCATTAGCACCGGATATATGACTCCCAAGTTGCTGGCCATTGATCCTCGAGGAAGCGGTGATGTGACCGACACGCATATTCGCTGGACTGTACCATCGGCGGTTCCCAATACGCCAAGTCCTGTACCTGTTGGGGACCAGATCGTCATGGTCAGCGATGGCGGTGTCGCGACTGGAGTTTCGACGAAGGAAGGCAAGAAACTGTGGCAGAAGCGCCTCGGTGGAAATTATTCGGCATCTCCGCTTGCGATCGGCAATCGGGTCTATTTCCAGAGTGAAGCGGGTGAGGCGATCGTCATGGAAATTGCAGATGGCAACAGCGAATCCGGGCCAGTCGAAGTGTCTCGGGCCTCGTTGCCTGGTCGGGTTTTCGCATCTTACGCGGTTCACGAAAACGACTTCATCATCCGAACCGAAGACGGACTGTATCGCATTGGTGAAACGAAATAGCTCCTGGTTTGTTTTTGCAACCATCGCCTTACTGGGTGTCTTGACTGTTGGCATCATCAGTTCGTATCTGCTGCTGCTGAGGCAATCGAGTCGAATGCGGATCGGCGTGCTGAAAGGTTCATCGATGGAGCCAGCCTTGCGCGGCCCACGTATCGATGTGCAATGCGCTCAGTGCCAAGTTCTCAACTCATGGACGGTCGACGCTTGGGACTCGTCCAAGGAGGTTCGTTGCCAGTATTGCAAGGAGTACCTCGACACTTCCCGAGCCTCGTTTGCAGACGGGCAAGCCGTAGCGTATCTTCCGTCTCTGCTATGGAAACTCAACAGCAAGACGATTCCTATTCGACGTTGGGATATTTTGGTGATAGGCGAACAAGAAAATTTAGAAGACGGGGGCGACTCAACCGATGAATCGCAAGCTGCCGCTGGGCAACTCAAGCGTGTCGTAGGATTGCCCGGTGAGGCGATTGCCATTCGCGACGGGCGGATATGGGCAAATGGTAAACCGGTTCTTCCGACTCCCGAAGAGTTCATGCAACAAGGGATCCTGGTGAGCAGTTGGTCGGCTAGTGCGAGCGGCAAAAGCCTTTCGGAATACATCGCCACAAGTACTCGCCCGATCGACAACGAGTTACCCATCAACGCGCAGGACTCCCATCAGCGAATCGCGGTCCGCGACATCGGGATCGCCTTTCGATTTTCCAAGCCGCAGAGCAACTGGAAGCTGAAGCTAAGTCTGGTCCACGGGCCTAGCGTGTTGCCGATTCATCTGTTCTGCCATGAAAACCATACAGAGGTCGAAGTTATTCAAGCTAGTGCGGATCAACCCAGAAAGATCGAAGCGATTCGCGATTGGAAGCCGCTATGGATCAACCTCATCCTTTTGGGCGATCGGCTGATTGTGCTCGACGAAAAGAAGCAGCGAGTTGCGATCGACTTGGACCCGTTGGAAGAGGGCTTGGGCTGGTCGGATCTAGAATGGATAGAGCCTGAGGGGTTGATCGATCGCTGCATGATCTACCGTGGGATTCACTTCCGAGGGGCCAATGATTCTCCAGAGCAGGAGTTCCCGGTATCAGACGGATGGATCGTGCTTGGGGACAATGTATCAATTTCTGCGGATTCCCGAATTTGGGAGCACCAGCGAGTTCCACTTGTTAAAATTCGTGGAATGCTGAAGCATCGCCCGACTTTAATGGAGGGACTTGTCAAGCAATTGCCCTAATTGAATAGACCAAGAGGGGATTGGTAATTAACGGAGAGCAGCATGTCATCAGGTCGTGAGAATTTTCAAGGTGGAGTCTTTCATGCGTCGATCCCTGGAGGGCGGTCGGGGGCAACGATCTCGATTGCACGCGGGGAATTGATTGCTGATACGCTTGTTGAGCCAAGCCAACGATTCACGATCCCGCTTAGTCAATGCAAGCTCGACCTAGGTGGTTCCTCGGGTCGCATGATTTTTTGCCGAACCGATGACGGAAGTCTGACGATTTTTTGTGAAGAGAAGAGCTTCGCCAAGGAACTCGATTTTCAATCTGGCGGTATTTTTGCGGATCAGTTGCAAACATTAAAAAGAGGGCAGCGAGCCGAGTCTCGCCGCTTCGGCTTTTGGGTCACGGTCAGTGCCTTGGCGTGCGCCTTGCTACTGACTGTAGGATATTTTGGGGTGCTATCGGCAGCCAAGGTGGCGATGAAAGCGTTGCCCGTATCGGTCGATGAGAAAATTGGCAACACTGCATTCAGTTCGATGGATGTTGGGCGCAAGCTCGATTCGAAACATCCAGCCAGCGAGTTGGTCCAGCAGATCGTCGATAGGCTTAGGCCGCACGCGAAGTACCCTGAGATGAAGTTCAAGGTTTCCGTCGTCGAAGGAAGTGAGGTCAACGCTTTTGCTCTACCAGGTGGCCAGATGGTTGTCTACACGGGGTTGATCAAAGAGGCCAAGTCGGCCGAACAGATCGCCGGTGTTTTAGCTCATGAGATGTCCCATGCAACCTTGAGGCACGGCATCGAGCGCATCGGTCAGTCGCTCGGTGTGGTTGCCGCTATCCAGTTGCTTGTTGGCGATGTTGGGGGACTCCTGGCCCTTGGAGCTCAAGTTGCCCAGACCTCGATCTTGACCAGTTACAGTCGCACGGCCGAGACCGAGGCGGACCTTGAGGGTGTCCGTATGTTGCATGAGGCCAAGATCGATCCGCAGGCGATGGCGGATTTCTTTGACATGCTCAAACAAAAAATGGGGGATCTTCCGGACGCCGTGGCTTGGATCAGCACGCATCCTCAGCACGAAACCCGGGTCCAAAACATCCAAAATCATCAGAAAACGCTTCCGCCGGTGCAGTATGAGCCCTTGCAACTCGACCTCAAGGCCGCTCAAGATGCGTTATAGTAAGGCGTAAGAGGTGAGCAGTTGGCTTCAGGTCCATGTGTTGTCGTTTCGTAGGGGATTGGGAGGTAAAAGATGCAAGTGGATATTAGGAACCGTCCCTCGTTTGCAAACTTGCACGTGCAGTTTCAACCCGGGGATAGGATCATTGCCGAAGCTGGAGCGATGGCGACGATGAGCTCGAACATCGAGATGAAGACTCGTCTAAACGGAGGTTTCTTTGGGGCTCTTGCGCGTCGGTTCTTTGGTAACGAGTCGATCTTCATCAACGAGTTCTCTGCGGCTTCTGCGGGCGAACTGGTTCTTACTCAACCTTTTCCTGGCGATATGGTCTGCACCGAGCTTCGAGGAAACACGCTGTTCTTGCAGCCAGGTGCTTTTATAGCTTGTGAACCTGGGGTGCGAATGTCGCTCGGCTGGGCTGGTGTTCGAAGTTGGGTTGCTGGCGAGGGTTTGTTTCGGTTGAAGCTTTCAGGAAATGGTCGGCTCTGGTTTGGAGCTTACGGCGCGATCTTCGATCGAGAAGTCACTGGCGAGCACATTGTCGATTCGGGGCATTTGGTTGCTTATGAGCCATCAATTTCGATCAATGTCGGTATGGCTGGTGGGATCTTTACGAGCTTCTTCAGCGGCGAGGGCTTGATCACTCGTGTCCGAGGTCAGGGCAAGATCTACATGCAGTCACGTTCATTCGATGGTCTTGCTGCCTGGACCAACGCTCATTTGTGGTAGTCTTTATTCATTGGGATTGAATTGTCATGCGACACCAAATGCTATGCCAACCGGCAGCCACCGCGGTGCGATTCGAACTGGATCAGGGCGAAGCGATCACTTGTGAGGTTGGCGCCATGATTGCAATGACCTCAGGATTGACCGTCGAAACGACTTCGAAGAGTCGTGGCGGTGGGGGAGGTATTATGAAAGGTTTAAAGAGGATGTTCTCAGGCGAGAGCTTCTTTCTGAATCATTTCACTGCAGAGGCACCGAGCCAATCGCTTTTGATAGGACCGACGCTTTTGGGGGATTGCGTTCATCACCGCATGCGGGGTGGCACGATGATCGTTCAAGGCTCGAGCTGGTTGGCTTCGACACCCGGTATCGACATCGATACCAGTTGGCAGGGTTTCTCTTCGGCGATCTTCAGTGGCGAGTCGATGTTCTGGGTCAAATGCACTGGTG
>JBJTAQ010000070.1:0-1628 GCA_046090945.1 Pirellula sp. | reverse complement strand
GCACTCGGCACCGTAGTCGTTTGGTGAGTACATTTTGCCCTTGTCTCCAATGATCAGCAAACCGCTGTCGCTGCGTTTGCGTCCCTCGAGCATTTCCGGGTCGACTTTGTTCCCACCGTCGTACCAAATCATGTTCAAAGCTGGACGATTCTTCGTGGGAGCAAACTCGAAGTTGATCTTCGAGGATGCTGGGAAGGTTTCGCCGTTGTGGCCCGTGGTGGTGGCTTGGACACTCACTGGGTTGACCAGTTCGCAGCCAGCGAAAGCGACGTTGAGTGTATGGCAAGCCATATCGCCTAGTGCACCGGTTCCAAAAGCCCAGAAGCCACGCCACTTGAAGGGATGATAAGCTGCGTTGTAAGGACGCATTTCCACTGGGCCGATGAACTCATCCCAGTGGAGTTCCTTCGGAATGGGTTGTTCGGCAGGTCTCGGAATACCTTGTGGCCATACAGGACGATTGGTCCAGATGTGGATCTCTTTGACGTTGCCGATGATCCCCGACTTGAGCTTGGCTGCCGCACTTCGAAGTCCCGGACTCTCGGAGCCTTGATTGCCCATTTGCGTTGCGACCTTGGCATTAGCAGCCAGTTCGGCCAATCGGCGAGCTTCCCAAATCGTTCGTGTCAAAGGCTTTTGCGTGTAGCAAGCCTTGCCCATCTTCAGGGCCATACCGGTCGCAACCGCGTGGGTGTGGTCGGGCGTGCTGACAGTCACAGCATCGATCTCTTTTCCGACCTTGTCGAACATCTTGCGGAAGTCGTTGAAGACCTGTGCGTCTTCAAAGTCTTCGTCCTTCTTACGAGCGTTGAGAGTATTGTCGTCGACATCGCAGATCGCGACAATCTTGCCGTTGTTGGCAGCGTCCTTGGAGTCGCTGGAGCCCTTGCCCCCAACACCTATACAACCAAAACGGATCTCTTCAATAGCGGAACGACTTTCCTTGGGCGCAATACCTCCAGCAACCCAGTAACCGGCCGTGACTGCCGTTGTGGATTGGAGGAAACGACGACGATTGTTATGGCTCATGACAACTCTACAAAATAATGAAAGAGAGGTGAAAAACGCCCGGGCATCTGCTGAGGCCCGGTAGAACACGCCGTAAAAGGTACCCGATGCCACGGGAGTTTTCAAACCGGTCGAAGCGGTTCTGCTGCTTGATCTGGTTGATTGTTTTCTTCGGATTTTGGGTTTTGCGTTGTCTTTTATGGGTTTTTTCTCCGGAAACGCTGCTGGGTTTGCAAATTTTTGATGGGACAAGGGCCGAAGATCCCTCGGAAACCATCCTGGTACGTAAGTCGAATCTGAACCCAATCTTAGGGATTTTAAGCGATCATGTTCTTGAGACCATCGAACTTGTACCGAGCCTTCTTCTGCGCTGTCGGTCTGGTGATGATCATCGTCGGCCTCGAATGCTTAGCCATCGAAAGCGCTCTTTTTGCACCAGGTGTTTTCGAAGACACAAAACTTGCCGTCGAACAGAACCCTTGGTTCAATTCCGCCCCTCAACTGCCTCAGGGCAAGATCTTTCGACCTAAGGATTGGTTCCCATGGTCTCTGCTTGCCGTAGGGAGTATCGTTGCCATCTACTCCCAAGCGGTGCGGAACCCTAGCCCGATTTAACCTAG
>JBJTAQ010000069.1:0-4794 GCA_046090945.1 Pirellula sp. | reverse complement strand
CGGCCGTCGATGTCGATCCGCTTCTTGCCCAGATGTACAAGGACTCCTCGGGCAACTACGCCAAGGGAAGCGTGCAACTCCTCAACGGCAAATTTCCCGCCGAAGAAGAGTTGGTCCAAGCCACTGGGCAAGGATACGATCTTTTCCTCTCTAAAAACACGCTCAAGCGAGGCTACATCCATCCTGCTAGAGAGCCGGCAAGCCCTCGGCATGTGTTCGACCTTGGCGTCAACGATCAGCAATTTCTGGAACAAGTCTCGAAGATGCTCAAACCCCGCGGATTGATGGTCATCTATAACTTCTGCCCCCCGAAAGCACCTGAAGACAAACCCTATGTCCCTTGGGCCGATGGAGAATGCCCTTACACCAAAGAGCACCTCGAAGAAGCTGGTTTCGAGGTTCTGGAATACGATGTCGTGGATAATCAGCAAGCCCGCGAACTGGGTCGATTGCTAGGCTGGGATGCTGAGGGTGGTATGAACCTCGAAAAAGATCTCTTTGCTTGGTACACGATCGCTCGCAAGAAGTAACGATCAACCAGCGGCCAACGGTGTAGGGTTATAGAACTGGCGGGTCGACAAATTCCGGCTCGATGAGTTTGGTGATGACACCAGACTCATATCCTCGTTTGAGAAGCTGCCGGACCGCCTCACGACCACGATCGCCAAAGTCCAATGTCCAATCGTTGACATACATTCCGACGAATTTGTCAGCCTTGTCCCGCTCGAGTCCTCTACCCCAACCAAGTGCATAGTCTAGAGCTTTGTTTCGGTGCTCTAACCCATGCTTGATGCTCAAATACAAGTAGCGGTTGACGTCTCGGATTACATCCGGACCGAGATCTTTTCGAATGCCATTGGCACCTAATGGGAGGGGCAGGCCGGTTTGCTCCATCCACCACTTACCCAAATCAACGACCAAATGCAGGTGCTGAGATTCGTACGTCAACTGGCCTTCATGGATGACCAATCCAGCATCGATACTCTTGCCCTGGTAAGTACCTTGTTCAACGACATCGAGAATCTGATCGAAGGGCACTGTGACATGCTCAAACTCTTTGAGCCACATCCGACACGAAAGATAGGCGGTCGTAAGCGTCCCTGGGACCGCAATGGTCTTGCCTCGCAGGTCGTCGCGCGTCGAGCGGGTCCGCGTGACAATCATCGGCCCGTAGTTGTCGCCCATGCTTGCGCCGCACGAGCAGAGCATATAGCGATCGCTGAGGTAGGCGTAGGCGTGAAGGCTTAGGGCCGTCAGTTCGAGTTCCCCCTCGAAGGCCCTGCGATTAAGTGTTTCGATGTCGACTAACTCATGTTCAAATCGATAGTGCTTGGTGTCGAAGCAATCCTTTGCTAGACCGTAGAACATGAAGGCATCGTCAGCATCTGGACTGTGTCCGACGCGGATAAGTTGGCCGCCGGAATTTTCTGTGGTGGAGGACATATCGAGCAGGTCGGCAGAGGACATGAGTACAGTGATGGCGTGGAATTTAGAATCGTATCGGAAAATCGCTTACTACGATAGAAACCGCAAAAGGGCTTTGCGATGTAACTTTATGAGAAATTCCGACGGTTTTGTCGAAAACCGTCGGTTGATGGCCCAGCCGGGCGCGATCTAGATTTCGCGACCGCTCCTGACTTCCATAACATTCCCTATCCCGCCCGAGAATCGCTTGTCACCCTTAGGGAACTGCGTCTAGACCAGCGGAAAGTTGACTCCATCGAGATTCACACCGAGCTCTTTCAGACGGGCGATGATCTGCTCGAAATTCATCGGCTTGCCTGCCGCAACCGATGCGCGAACCTCCGTGTAGATCCTTAAGGCAACTTCGCGATTGATTCCGATACGACCGAGTAGAGGTAGGACTCGCTCAAGGGCATCGAGTCCACCTAGCATCGGTGGACGATCGACCGGTAGGGTATGAACCGGGGGTTCATGCAACCTTTCCCAATCCACTCCGAGCTCTTGCAGCCTAGCGCGGACTTGCTGAAGATCCATAGGCATACCGGCATGGATTCCATCCCAAATCTCTCGACTAATCGTCTCAACGACTTCGACCGTAACGCCTGCGTTCTTGAGTCGAGTCAGAATTGAATTTGCGATCGGCTCGGTCACCATGATCGCTGGCATGATCGGACGCTCAGGGAGTTCGGGACGCTCAGGGAGCTCAGGACGCACCGGCCGGCCCGCTTGGGGAAGTATCGCATCGACGTCGACGCCCAGTTCGGCAAGTCGATCGCGGATTTGTGTCAGATCAAGTGGTGTGCCAGATTGGTGGGCCGTGAGCATTTCGTTCGATAGGGTTGAAATGACGTCGCTCGATACGTTGAACGACTCCAAACGCGCCGATAGCGCACCGATGAATCGTTCGAGTCGTTTGAGTTCCATCTGTTCAACGGTAACCTCAGAGCCGATTTGGCCGGGTTCCGAGGAATCGTCCGCATTGGAGTCATCTGAAGCGGAGCCGTTTTCTTGTTTCCAACGAAGCGATCCACTCACAACGTGATCACCGAGTTCAGGTCGCCCACCAGATCGGAGAGTTTCCAAAGTGGCTTGAGCATCCTCCATCTTGAACTGAGGAGGAAGGGTATTCGATTCGATGGCTCGTTCGATGCGTTCGATACGCCGCTCGATGTCGATGCGACTTGCTCGAGGCCCGCTATTTCCGTTTGCCGTTTTTGAGTTCAAGTGGTCGATTACGGACAAGACATCCAGAGGGGTAAGCGAAGCATCGGCATCGACATCGACCATCGATAGGCTAGGCGTTGCAGAACTAGTGGAGTTTCCGGAAATCGACTCGTTGATTCGGTTGATGACGACCAGAGCGTCTAGTGGAGTGACCGAACCACTTGCATCGGCATCCTCGGGCATCATGAAGTTGTGGAAGCAATCGCCTGCCATGACTGTACGGCTCTCAAGATTCTCGACGAACAATTGGCGAGAGGAAACCTTGCGCGAGGACTTGGATCGTTTCATGATCGAACCTTTTGAGGGGCGATTGGTCTAGAAAGTGATTCGGACAGGAGGCAGATGGTATGCCGCTCGGATCGGAATTTCGTTACAGCTAGTTAAGCTGAATTCGAAATTTCCGATCCTCGACGGTCTGGTGAACAGCAAGCAATGGGCTAAACTTCTTGTTCAAACGACCCTACCATCATAGGCAAAAATCGAATTTTTGGCTCGATTTTGGCAAATCAAAATTTCTCATTTCATCAAAAAGTACGACATGTCCTCCGCGAAAACTGCCATTAGTCCCACCCGCGCCGAAGACTATCCGGAATGGTACCAACAGGTCATTAAGGGGGCGGATTTAGCCGAAACCAGCGCGGTTCGAGGCTGCATGGTGATCAAACCTTGGGGCTATTCGCTTTGGGAAAACATGCAAAAAGGTTTGGACCGGATGTTCAAGGACACCGGCCACCAGAATGCCTATTTCCCCCTGTTCATCCCCATGAGTTTCCTTGAAAAAGAAGCCGAGCATGTCGAGGGGTTTGCCAAGGAATGCGCGGTGGTCACCCATCACAGGCTCGAGCCGGACGGCAAAGGTGGACTTCGGCCGGCAGGCCCTCTCGAGGAGCCGCTGATTGTTCGTCCGACAAGCGAGACGATTATTGGAGCGACCTATGCCAAATGGGTACAGTCCTATCGCGATTTGCCGATCCTGATCAATCAATGGGCAAACGTCGTTCGTTGGGAGATGCGGACTCGACTGTTTTTACGGACTGCCGAGTTCCTTTGGCAAGAAGGGCACACCGTTCATGCCACGGCCGAGGAGGCGATGGAAGAGACCCGCAAGATGCTCGACGTCTACACCGACTTTGCCGAGAACCACATGGCCATGCCCGTAATTCGCGGTGAAAAGACTGCCGGAGAGCGATTCCCGGGAGCCGTCACCACCCTTTCGATCGAAGCCATGATGCAGGATCGCAAAGCGTTGCAGGCCGGCACATCGCACTTCCTAGGTCAGAACTTCTCAAAAGCTCAGGAGATCAAGTTCCAGAGCCAAGCGGGTCAGATCGAATACGCTTGGACAACCTCTTGGGGGGTTTCGACTCGTCTTATCGGAGCGCTGATCATGACCCACTCGGATGACGACGGACTGGTCTTGCCACCCCGGCTGGCTCCCACGCAGATTGTCATCATGCCGATTTACCGGGATGACCAGCAAAAGTCGGCGGTGATGGCTTATTGCGAATCGCTCCGCAAGCAAATCGCGGCACAGACTGCATTTGGCGAAGGGGTGCGAATTGAGATCGACAGTCGCGATTTGCGGGGTGGGGAGAAGAAATGGTATCACGTCAAACGTGGGGTGCCTTTGCGGATCGAAGTTGGCCCGAAGGACATGGCCAACCAAGCAGCCTTTGTGGCTCGCAGAGACACCGGCGAAAGCCAATCGATGCCGATTGAAACTCTGGTTGCAACCGTTAGCCAACAGTTGCAGACTATCCAGAGCAGTCTATTTGCCAGGGCCTTGGCGATGCGAGAAGCCAACACGGTCGAGCTCAGAAGCGAATCAGAGTTTCGGGACTACTTCAAGCCCGATGATCAGGAAGGTCGCTCGGTCGGTGGCGGGTTTGCGAAGTGTTGGTTTAGCAGTGAGCAGGAGGTTCAGTCGCTGCTCGATGAGCTCAAGGTGACGATCCGCTGCATCCCGTTGGATGCCCCGCAAGGGCCCGGGACCTGTTTCCTGACCGGCAAACCGGCATCGGCCCAAGCGATCTTCGCGAAGGCGTATTGATGCGATGCTTCTTCGCCGGATGTGACAGGCGCTGTCGCTTCGAGGTGACCGGATCG